>JBFWYF010000414.1:0-6632 GCA_050186685.1 Pirellulaceae bacterium | reverse complement strand
GGTGGCCGCCACGCGACCCGTCTTCTGAGGCCGCCCGGTCTTGGCGTCCACGCAGGCCAGGATGCCACCGTCCTTGACTGAAAAGAGCCAGCCCTTATGCAGCACGGGTGAAGCGCAAAATGGCACCGTCTTCTCATATTTCCACACGACATGCGTGTCGGTCACGTCCCCTTTGCCGCCGGGCCGGATCGCGAGCATCACGTTCTGGGACCTGTCGAACAGCATCTCGAATTCGTCGTACTCCGACCGCGTGACCCGGCCGTCCTTATTGCGGTCGCACTGCGCGAATCGAGTCTGAAGCGGGCCCTCTGTGATCTCATCTTTCTCGAACGTCCCATTGCGATTGGCGTCCATCTTGGCGACCGCCTGCGGAAATGGTTCCAGCGCCAGCCGTTCCCCCGGATCCCCACCGGCTGACCAAGCCGCGAGATAGAGCACATTATCGTTTCCCACGACGGGTGTCGGGCACACGACGCGGGACAGTCCGCGTACCGTCCAAGTCTCCTCGCCGGAATCCCACGAGTATCCACAGACACGCAACATGCCGGCCACGACAATCTGTTTCTCGCCTGCCACGTGCCAGACCACTGGCGAGCCGAAACTGCGCGAAAACTCGGAGCGGTCCCGTTTCCAGATTTCCTGACCGTCGGACAGTCGATACATGGCCAGAAACGAGCCCGTATCGTGATCCTGGCCGACAATGACGCGATCTTCCACGATCAGCGGCGAACTGGCTGCACCGAACTCGTCGTTGAACGGCCCCATGGCGACCTTCCATTGCAGCTGGCCCTCCATGTCGTAGCAGTAGAGGCCGCTGGAACCGAAGAAACTGACCACACGTGCCCCGTTCGACGCGGGACTGCACTGCGCGTAGCTGCCGATACGATGAATGGCTTCCAGCTTCTCGTAAGGTGCCTCGCGCTCCCAGACGACTTTGCCCGTTGCGCGGTCGAGCCCTATCGTCAACAGCTGCTTGCCGTCGCGCACCCCCGTGACAAAGATCCGCTGGCCGACAATCACCGGAGACGAGTGCCCCGGCGGCAATTCGGCCTTCCAAATGACATGTCGTGTGGGCGCGATATCCATGGGCAGCGTCTGGTCGCCGACCGCCGCCCCAAATCGCGGTCCGCGAAACTGCGGCCAATCCGCCGCATAACCGCTACAGACTCCATTAATGGCCAGGGAGGACACAACCAACCAGACGAAGGGAGGGCAACGCAGCTGCGAACGGATCATGGGAATCTCGATGTTTGCGCGAGAGTACGAGGCGGGCGGCAGTCGCAGACGAGATGTCGACCAGCCGATGCATCCACTCAAACGGCCGGAGCCCACTACGCCCAGGACTGCGTACGACGGTTACGATACGCGACGAATCGCGTGCGGCAAGAATCGTATCAGATCGCTGGCGATCATGGCTACCTCTCCCAGCTCGGCAGCCGCCAAGTCACCCGCCAGGCCGTGTATGTGCACGCCGAGCCGCGCAGCGTCAAGCGGCGCCAGACCCTGGCAGACCAACGCGACCACGAGGCCGGTCAGGACATCGCCGCAACCGCCCGTCGCCATGCCGGGATTGCCCGTCGTATTCCAGTACGAGTGAACGCCATCCGTGATGAACGTGCGGTGCCCCTTCAGAACGATCACCGCATGCGAGGTCGCTGCCAGTTCGCAGGCCCGCTGCTCCATCTGCTCGCGGGTCATCGGTTGAGCGCCGATGAAACGGCGCAACTCACCCGGATGCGGCGTCCAAATCCGTGGGCCACCGGGCTCCGTCAGCCCCTCCTGATATTCCGCCAGCGCGAACAAGCCATCGGCGTCGATTACTATCGGTTGCGGAAGCACTGCGTACATCCACGCGATGAGATCGATGATCTGATGCGAGCGGCCAAGCCCCGGACCGCAGCCCAGGCAACTGGCCGCCGATGCCAGCTCGGCAATCCGTTCCCGCGCCGCGACGCTCAACAGCCCCTCGGCGTCACAAGCCAGAGGCGTTGTCATGTACGACGGCTCGTAGGCGGCGACCGTACCCAGGATCGCGTCGGGAACCGCCAGCGTTACCAGTCCCGCGCCGCCGCGCAAGGCGGCCATCCCTGCAAGGCCAATCGCGCCGCTCATGCCGCGTGATCCACCCACCAACAGGGCTCGACCGAAGTCTCCCTTGTGACTGTCCGGCGGACGGGGCGGCAGGTGAGGTAGCGGGGGTGGCTTGGTCATGGACGACGTAGATGAGACGTGGCGATCAGGCCCGCCACGTAGCCTCCCTTAAATCCCGCGTCGATATTTACCACGGTGACGTTTGCCGCGCAGCTGTTCAACATGCTGAGCAGGGCCGAGATGCCACCCAAACTGGCGCCGTACCCCACACTCGTCGGCACTCCGATCACCGGGCAATCTACATATCCACCCACCATGCTTGGCAAAGCCCCCTCCATCCCGGCGACCACCACCACGGCCGCCATACCCTGTAACTTAGGCAATTGTTGTGGAAGTCGGTGTGGCCCCGCCACACCCACGTCGTGCACCATAGTGACCTCGACACCCATCCAGTCCAAAGTCTCCCTCGCTTCCTCGGCTACCGGCAAGTCGCTGGTGCCAGCCGTCACGACGGCGACGCGAGGGCGAGCGACGGTCGCGGTTCCATCCGCCTCCGCTGCCACCACGGCAATCGGATCCGTCGGGGCGGCGATGCGAAAAGTCCGGGCCATCGGGTTGTACACGCCCGCCGCAAACTGCTGCCCCAGGCGAGCTGCTTTTTCGTCGGGAATCCGCGTCGCCAGGACGGAGGTTCCCGCACCCAGCAAACGATGGAAGATCGCGCACAGCGTCTCGACACTCTTCCCCTCGCCATAAATCACTTCCGGGAATCCACAGCGACGCTGTCGGTCGAAGTCGAGATCAATCGCTGTGACCTGCAGATCGGGATTTCGGGGTGTGTCAAGCATGGGTCCATCCTAGTGCCGGGCCCAAAGCCACGGAAGGTGGAGTCCGGTCCCGCTGCCAGCCCCCCCCTGGCTTATGCCCCGCTCGGGTCGCCTTAGCGCCGTTTCGTGGCGGCGGCCGCTGCCTGCTCCATGGCCCGCCGACGAGCCGCCAACCGCTTCACCAGTTCGTCCGCGAGCACTCCCAGCAGGATGACAAGCCCGATGATCGCGTATTCGAGCTGCGAAGGGATTCCCAATAAGTTGATCGAGTTGTATAAGGCGCGCATCACGGCCGCGCCAATCACGACTCCGACGATCGAGCCTTCGCCCCCGCGCAAGCTGCAGCCTCCCAACACGGCCGCCGCAATCGCATACAGCTCATAGTTGCTGCCATGCCCCGTAGGCTGCACGGCGTTGATATCCAACGTAAACAAGATCGCGCCCAAGCACGCGATGACGGAGCACAGCACGTACGCGAGGACCACCATGCGGTCCGTGCGGATGCCGCTGAATCTCGCTGCTTGCTCGTTGCGGCCGAGCGCCAGCAGATACCGTCCATAAATCGTCAGGTTCAGGAACATCGCAGCCGCGACTGTCAGCAGCAGCAGTACGAAAAAAGGCGCCGGCACCAGTACCTCGAGCAATTGCGTACTCCCAGCGAATCCGAGGATCGGGTCAGCACCCAAGTCCCACAGCCAGTTACGCGCGGTCTCGGAGCGACCCAGCAGCCACATGATGGCCGTCACACTCGTCGCCACGGCAGGCAACCGCGCGGATTCACCGCCCGCCCGCAGGCCGCTGCGAAAAAACCAGGCGATCGCCGCGAAGATGCCTCCTAGCGACAGGAATACTTCGCCCATGTGCCAACGAACTCTCCATGTCTCGCTCCAATCGAACATGTCTGCCGTGCCGACCAAGGCGACTGGCAGGCAGAAAGCCAGAATCATCGCCTGCAAGGCCGCCTTCGCCAGAAACCGGCGATCGCCCCGCGCCGCCACCACCAGAAACCAACCGCCGAACAGCAGCGTCGTCAATCCGCACCACCACATCAACTCACCAGGCAGCTGGGCCGCCGAAGCGGGCACCGTCGTATTCCATGTAGGCAGCGACCATTCCAGAAACAGCGGGATATCTTCCCCCGGCTGGATCGCATAGCCCTGCCAGAAGCGCGACGAACCGATCACCGTGAATGCGACGCCTCCGGCGAACCCCAACAGATTCTCGAGAATCCGCAACGACTCCCCGGTACGGGTCAGGCACACCAGCCCCCGAATGAGAAACCAGACCGCCATGACGGCCCCACCGGCCAGCACCACCATCGCGGTGCTGCACGGCGCACCCGTAGCCAGCAGGCGTAACGATCCGTCATACGTGGTGCCGAACCCTTGCGGGTCATCGCCGGTCATCCAGCGCGCAATTCCCCGATAGATCAGCAAGCCGCAGAGTGTGACGACGAACGGTTGCAATTTCATCCGCGTGATCAGCAATCCGTGCGTCACCCCCATCAAGACCGACACCAGCAGCACGGTGCCCAAGGACGCGCCGACCGACCAGCCTTGCTGGACCAGCAACATCGGCACAAGGCAGCCAAGCAAGCCGATAGCCGATCCGATTGAAAGATCGATGCCCCCGGTGATGATGACAAACGCCGCGCCGATCCCGATCACGCCGAACATGGAACTCCAGCGGAGCAAGTTGCGTAAATTGTCCTCGCGCACGAAGGATTCGTTCAACAGCGTGCTCGCGACGCAGACGTAGATCAGCAGCATCAAAATGCCGGATATCTTATTCATCGGCAGTGTAGAACGATGGAGGAGTGTTGCGAGGCACCACGGCATTGACAGCCAACTGCATGACCGCTTCTTCCGTCAATTCATGGCGGTTCAGCTGGCCCGCGAGACGACCCTCGTGCATCACGAGCACGCGGTCGGACATTCCCAGGATCTCTTCCATTTCGCTCGACGCGAACAGGATGGCCACTCCCTGTTCCGCGAGCGATTCAACGAGGGCGTAGATCTCCTGCTTGGCGCCCACATCAATGCCGCGCGTGGGTTCATCGAGCAGCAGCAGGCGGGGTTTCAGCGCCAGCCATTTGCCCAGTACGACCTTCTGCTGGTTGCCGCCCGAGAGGTACTGCACGACCTGGTCGGCATGGGGCGTCTTGATGCCCAGCCGCTGGATCATCTCGAAGGTGTCGGCCCGTTCGCGGCCGAAATTCAGCCAGGCACCCAGACGGCGGTGCCGGTAGAGTCCCGGCAGGCTGACGTTCTGCCGCACCGAAAAATCCAGAACGAGCCCCTGCAACTTGCGGTCTTCGGGAGCCAGCGCGATACCGGCGCGAATCGCATCGCGGGGATCCTGAAACCGGACGAGTTCGCCCCCCAAACGCATTTCGCCCCCGGCGGGAAGGTCGACTCCGAACAATGTTCGCAGCAATTCGGTCCGCCCCGCGCCGATTAATCCGGCGATTCCGACCATCTCGCCAGCTCGCACCGAGAAAGTCAGGGCATGCTCGGGATGGGCCAGGGTCCGCAATCCGCGCACCGACAGAACCGTCGACCCGCTTTCGTGCGGGCGGCGCGAGTAGAATTGTGCGATGTCACGGCCTACCATCAACTTCACCATGGCATGGTGACTGATCTCGTCTCGGCTCAGCTCCCCGGCATTCTCGCCGTCCCGCAGCGCCACGACGCGGTCAGCCAGATACTTGACTTCGCCCAGCCTGTGCGAGATGTAGACGATGCAGACACCGCGTTGACGCAGATCGTGGATGACGCGGAACAGCTGTTCGGTTTCGTGCTGCGACAGGCTCGACGTCGGTTCGTCCATGATCAACACGCGGGCATTCGTGGACAGTGCCTTGGCGATTTCGACTAATTGCTGCTGCCCGATCGATAACGTGCTGGCGACCGTGTCCGGATCGACCTGGAGGCCCACCAGCGCCAGTACGCGCCGGGACTCGCGCCGAATGGTGGCGCGATCGATGAAACCCAGGCGGCGGGGTTCGCGGCCCAGGAACAGGTTCGCCCCCACGTCCAGATTGTCAGACAGATTCAGTTCCTGATGGATCAGCGAGATGCCGCGGCTGAGGGCCGCATGAACCGAAGCGATCTCAACCGGGGAGCCGTCGATCCGAATCTGTCCTTCATCCGGCTGCTGAACGCCGGCCAGGATCTTCATCAACGTGCTCTTACCGGCGCCGTTCTCGCCGATCAGCGCGACGACTTCGCCGGCGTGCAGCGTAAGGCGGACGCGCGTCAACGCCTGGACACCCGGGAATCGCTTCGTGACCTCACGGACCTCGAGCAAAGGAGGACGCGATGCGGACTGGATCATGGGAGGCCATCCGGCTACTACTTCTGGGCTGACTCGGACGCCTGCCCCGCCTCTCCTCTGACGAGCCGCTTCAACTCGTCCCAGAACTCGCGGACGTTATCCTGACGAATAACCCGCTCGCGAATGCTCAGGAAACCGTCCTCTGGCACGACCGAATTGTCGCCTCGCGCCAATGCGGCGAGCATGCGCACGGACTCGTAGCCGTACATGTAAGGGTTCTGGACAATCGTGCCCGTGCAATGCCCGTCGATGATCGCCTGTAGCGTTTCATCCGCTTCGTCGAAGGCGACCAGCTTGATCTTGCCCTGCTTATTCGCGCCCTTGAGCGCTTCGAGCATGTAGGGAGGATTGTAGGCGAACAATCCGACCATGCAGTGC
>JBFWYF010000413.1:0-6637 GCA_050186685.1 Pirellulaceae bacterium | reverse complement strand
GTCACCGCCTCGGCGGGCGGGCAAGACGACAGCGATCCGTCCGTGACCGGAGCCGTTACAAACTGGACGTCGAACGTATATCCTCGAATCTCGGGCAATCCGAGCACCTGCCCCAGCGCCGGTTCCGGCTGCAGATTGTAGTTTTTCGGCACGCCCCCCCCCAGAATCAGCGTGGCCAGCGATTTCGCCGGACTCTCGAACAACCCCCAGTAATGGTAGGCACAAGCCTCGAACACCTCGGCATGAAGGTCCAGCTCAAACGCATACTCGTCGATGAGCCCGGCCTGCTTCATAGCCCACAGTTTCATCGAGTTCAGAAAAATGCTGCCGTCGCCCGGCGCGCCGACCAGCAAGGGAATATCCAGTCGGTGGCAGCAGGCCAGTAGCCCTTCGGCTACCCCCGCCCTGGATTCCTGCGCGGCATACAGTCCGCCCAGCAAGTAGCGGAACTCGGTGCCCGTCATCCGCCGCTGAAACTCGGGCCGGAGCAGGCACTGGGTGATGAACTGGTCCTGCGACAACAGCACGTCCTCGTCGAACCCGACATCGGTCACGCGGATGGTGCGATCATCGCGCAGTGCCCCGTCGTCACCGAAGATCGGCACCTCGAAAAACGGGTCCGCCCCCTGGGCGTCAAGACTGCGGTGCCCGTCGTGGTAGCACACGGCATCGGTGGTACTGATGTACGCCACCCATCCGGTTTCGAGCAACGGCAGCAGCCACGCCTGGTGCTGGCCCGAGACCGTGACCGGTCCCGAGATGGCCAGTGTAAACGGACACCCACTCCCGATGGCCTGGTCGAGAATCCGGTAAATCCTGCGCAAATAGCGGCCGCCAAACGCCGGCAGGCAATTCAAAAAGATCTCGTCGAGCGTCTCACAGGCGTCCACCCGCTTGACGCTGAGTCCCGAACGAGGACCGGTCGACCGTCCCCCGCCCGCATCCGACTGACATGGATAGCTTTGATTCATGGTCGTTAGTAAACTCCCGCCTATGCCGACTGTCGATGGGGCAGCAGTCGACTGGCTGTGGGCGGCCCCCCCCCTTTACGACGCGTCGTTCCCGGTGGGCTCCGGCTCCTCTCCAAGGACATGCCACCGTCCAACCGACGCGGAGCTGGTTTTCCCTCCGACCGGATCACATTCCCCGCCGTCAAAGGTTTTCGCATGCCATTCTATGACGACGCCGGCATCCCGCATCCCCAGGTCCCCGCCCACACGACGGACGGCGTAGTCCTGGAATGGCTGGTGGCCGAGCGTTCGTGGGTTCAGTCGGGCGACCGGATCGCCCGGGTGCAAGTCGGCGACAAACGGTACGTCGTCCGAATCGGTTTTCCGGCCGTCGTCCAACGACTGCGCGTCGGATCGGGGCAGCACGTACGGGCCACGGAAGCCATTCTCACTTGGGCGGCAGACGGGGAAAGCATTCCACCTCGTGACCGACAATTCGAGTTGGTGCCGGAATCAGATCCCCCCCAATTAACCGGCGGTCCCTGACAACGCCGTCGCGCGTGTATAGCGCCACTTGGCCGTGCCGTTGACGCTCGCAACTGGGGCCACCACCGGCGGATTGAACCGCTACGAGTTAGGGTCCCCGCGCGGCTCGTGAGGGCGCGCGGTTTGCGAACACCATGACCTGTCCCGAGCCCCTTCGCCAGGAGACCTGCCATGCCGTCCGCGGATCCCCCCGTTGTTGTCGTCACCGGTGCCTCGGCCGGTGTAGGACGCGCGACTGTGCGCAAGTTCGCTCGTCAAGGAGCGAAAATCGGGCTGCTGGCGCGGGGGCGAGCCGGACTGGCCGGCGCCCGTCAGGACGCCGAACAACTGGGTGGTCAGGCGATCGAGTTGGTCGTCGATGTGGCGGATGCCGACCAGGTCGAGGAGGCGGCGGAACGGACGGAGCAGGAATTTGGCCCCATCGACGTGTGGGTCAATAACGCCATGTGCTCTGTGTTTTCCCCCGTTAAGGAAATGACGGCCGCCGAGTATCGGCGCGTGACCGAGGTAACGTACCTGGGTTATGTACATGGCACGCTCGCGGCATTGCGACGTATGCTGCCGCGCGATCAGGGCGTCATCATCCAGGTGGGATCGGCCCTGGCCTACCGCGGCATTCCTCTCCAGTCCGCTTACTGTGCCGCCAAGCATGCCATCCAGGGATTTAACGATTCCTTGCGTGCCGAACTGCTGCATGACGGCAGTCACGTGCGGCTCACGATGGTCCAGATGCCCGCGCTCAATACGCCCCAGTTCCAGTGGGTTAAATCGCGGCTACCGCGCAAACCCCAGCCTGTACCTCCGATCTACCAACCCGAGGTGGCGGCGGAAGCCATCTACTGGGCCGCATATCACGACCGTCGCGAGTGGTTTGTAGGCGGCTCGACCGCCGTGGTCATCGAGGGAAACAAGCTCCTGCCCGGTGTCGGTGACTGGTATCTGAGCCGGCAAGGCTACGACTCGCAGCAATACGATGGCCATGTGGCGCCCGACCGGGCGGACAACGTCTTCGAACCAGTCGACGATCAAGTCGATTTCGGCGCCCATGGGACATTCGATCAGCGGGCCAAGCCCGCGAGCTACTTTTCCCTGCTGGACCGCCATCGCCATTGGATTGCACTCGGGGGATGTGCCGCTGCCTTGTGGGGTGGCCGCAGCCGCTCGTGGCTGGGATGCTGCGCACGCGGATTCGTCGGCGCATCCCTCACGGCACTGGGAGCCCTGGCACTCGGCACTCGGCCCGACGTCTACCCGGTTCGTCCCCCGCCTCAAGACCAAAGCCAGCAAACGGCTGCCGCATCGAGCCAGGGGAGACAGGGGTGACCAGCTAGGCGGTCTTGGCCTCCAGCTGCCGAAGGCGGGCTTCCAGCTGCTCCACGCGTTCCGCCAGCTGGGTTGCACGCATTTCCAGCCGCCCCGTCACGCCGGCGGCCCCGGCGGGCGCCGGATCATTCAGCAGGGGCTCTGCAGATTCCGGACCGTTCGAGGCCGGGGATGCCTCCCCCGCGGGCGTCCCGGCAGCAATGCTCTCCATCCATGCCTTGACCCAATGCATGGGATCGGCCAACGTGGTGGCCGTCGAACTGTGCCGCTGAAGGTAGTTGAGATAGGTCAGCGAGTGGCCGAAATAGTCCCTTAGAAACCCCGCCATCATGTCGTTCGACCGCAGGATGCAGTGCAGCATGTCCGTTGGGAATAGCAGCATCTTATCGGGCTGCCGCTCGATGATGATCTGCGTCAACACGGCCCGCGTCAGATCCTCGCCCGTCTGACTGTCCCGGATGTCGACCGTTTGACCGGCCTGGATCATCTCTTCGATTTCTTGCAGCGATACGTACTTGCTTGTATTGCGCGAGTAGTACCGGCGATTGGGGTACCGCTTGATAGATACCGTCGCTGTCGACATGGTCGTTCTCCCCCAGGTCGGATCCAGATGCTCGTGTCCGCCTGCGTGCCTCCTATTCTAGGCAATGACATGACGCAAAAGCGATATGCAATTTTGTTGACACAGCAAAAAAACGAGGAACTGGTCGATACAATAGCGGACAAATGCATATTGCGTAGGCGGATGCATAATATCTCGCATGTACAGCAAACTGACCTTGACTCTTGGGGTGGGATACGAGAAGATTGCACGGAGACGTAGAGCGGCAAGGAGGCGCAGATCCGATCCATCCGCATTTCCCCAGGAGAACGAACATGACGAATGAAGCGAAGGGCTCCGTATTCGAGGATGTGTTCAAGAATATCCGTACCGCGGCGGAATCGCAGATGAAAATGCACCAGGACGTGTTGCGGACCTGGGCGACCCTGTGGCCGGCACTTCCCAACTGGACAGGCTTGCAGACGCCGCAAGCGATGTGGTTGGACAAGATCCAGGATTTTCAGAGTCAATGGAGTCGCACCGTCTCGGATCTGGCCCGCAAGCATCGGGAGGTCATCGACCGTCAGTATCAGGCCGCCTTGGAATCGCTGGAAGAAGCCTTGCGCGTTACCGAATCGAAGAACCCGGAAGAGTTCCGCAAGCGCACGGAGCAATTGTGCCGCAAGACGCTGGACTGCATGCGTGAAATTTCCGAGACGCAGTTGAAGGAGTTCCAGGAAGCGGTGAACAAGTGGTCGGAGCTGGCGACGAAGTCCACTGGCCAAGCGTAGGCTCTCGGAGTGGCCTGCCCCGAGCGAGGTCCGGCCGGGAGTTGCCAACCCCAAGAGCGGCCTGCCCCGTCCCGAGCGACTCCGGGAATCGGTGCGGACCGCGGCTGGGCAGGCACGGAGCATCTTTTGGGCGGGTAGGGGGCCGGCGCCGGCGCAGCACGGGATCGCATGGAGGGAGCGCAGGAAGGCGGAGAGCCGAAGGTCAACTGGCGAAGAAAGGCGTTTATGCAAGACATCGTCCGGCAGTTGGCGGATAAGCGGGCTGCGGCTGAACTGGGGGGTGGCCAGCGCCGCATGGATGCTCAACATGCGAAGGGCAAGTTGACCGCCCGGGAGCGGATCGAGTTATTGCTCGATCCCGACACGTTTGAAGAATGGGACATGTTCGTCGAGCATCGCTGTGCCGATTTCGGTATGGACGAACAGCGCATCCCGGGCGACGGGGTGGTGACCGGTTATGGCACGGTCAACGGGCGAATGGTGTTCCTGTTCAGTCAGGACTTCACAGTCTTTGGCGGTTCGCTGTCGGAGGCCCATGCGGAAAAGATCTGCAAGATCATGGACCAGGCGCTCAAGGTCGGTGCGCCGATCATTGGGTTGAACGATTCGGGTGGAGCGCGCATCCAGGAGGGGGTCGCGTCGCTGGCCGGGTATGCCGACGTCTTTCAGCGCAACGTCCTGGCGTCAGGAGTTGTACCCCAGATATCGCTGATCATGGGGCCATGTGCGGGAGGGGCGGTCTATTCGCCCGCCATGACCGACTTCATCTTCATGGTCAAAGACAGTTCCTACATGTATGTGACGGGTCCAGACGTCGTGAGGACGGTCACGCATGAGGAGGTAACGCACGAGGAGTTGGGCGGCGCGATCACCCATTCCACCAAGTCCGGAGTCGCCGACCGCGCATTCGAGGACGACGTCGAGGCGCTGCTCATGGTGCGCCGGTTCATCAATTATTTACCCGCGAACAATCGCGTGCCACCGCCTCACCGGCCGACACCGGATCGCGCGGATCGGACGAAAATCTCCTTGGACACGCTGGTGCCGGACCAGCCGACGAAGCCCTACGACATGAAGGAGCTGATCCTGAAGGTCGTCGACGATACGGACTTCTTCGAGATCCAGCCCGAGCATGCCAAGAACATCGTGGTGGGGTTGGCGCGGATGGAAGGGTATCCGGTGGGCATCATTGCCAACCAGCCGCTCGTGTTGGCCGGGTGTCTCGACATCCGCTCGTCGATCAAGGCGGCGCGGTTTGTCCGGTTCTGTGATTGTTTCGGTATCCCGCTGTTGACGTTTGTCGATGTGCCCGGATTCATGCCGGGCACGGCGCAGGAGTACGGTGGCATCATCCGGCACGGCGCGAAGCTGCTTTACGCCTACGCGGAGGCGACGGTACCGAAGGTCACGGTGATTACGCGCAAGGCTTACGGTGGGGCCTACGATGTGATGGCCTCGAAGCACCTGCGGGGCGACGTCAACCTGGCTTGGCCGAGTGCCGAGATTGCGGTGATGGGGCCCAAGGGAGCGGTCGAGATCATATTCCGCAAGGATCTGGGTAATGCGACGAGGATTGCCGAGTTGACGGAGGAATATCGGAAGAAGTTCGCCAATCCGTTCATTGCGGGTCGGAGAGGCTTTATTGACGACGTCATCATGCCGCGCAACACGCGCCAGAGAATCTGTCGTTCGCTCGCCATGTTACGGGACAAGAGGCTCGAAAACCCGTGGCGCAAGCACGGCAACATTCCTTTGTAGCGGAACACCATGTTTGAAAAAATCCTGATTGCCAACCGGGGAGAGATCGCGTGCCGCGTGATCCGCACGGCGAAGCGGATGGGAATTCAGACCGTGGCCGTTTATTCGGATGCGGACAAGGATGCGCTGCACGTGCTGATGGCGGACGAAGCCATTCGCATCGGGCCTCCGCCGTCCACGCAGAGTTACCTGGTCATTGACCAGATTGTGCGGGCCTGTCGGGCGACGGACGCCGAAGCCGTGCATCCGGGCTATGGGTTCCTGTCGGAGAATGCCGCGTTTGCCGCGCGACTGGCGGCGGAGGGGATCGCGTTTCTGGGTCCGCCCCCGGACGCCATTATCAGTATGGGGGACAAGATCACCTCGAAGAAGCTCGCCCAGGCCGCGGGTGTCAGCGTCGTGCCGGGTTTCACGGACGTGATCCGCGACGCCGATCACGCCGTCGAGTTGGCCCGCAGCATCGGCTACCCCGTCATGCTCAAAGCCACCGCCGGCGGGGGTGGCAAGGGAATGCGCATTGCCCGCACGGACGATGAGTGCCGGGACGGGTTCCAGCGAGCCGCGAATGAAGCCCGCTCGGCGTTCGGCGACGAACGTGTGTTTCTCGAGAAGTTCATCGACGAACCGCGACACATCGAGATCCAGGTGCTGGCCGACCAGCACGGCCACGTGCTGTACTTGGGCGAACGCGAGTGCTCCCTCCAGCGTCGCCATCAGAAGGTGATCGA
>JBFWYF010000412.1:0-6641 GCA_050186685.1 Pirellulaceae bacterium | reverse complement strand
AGCAGCACGCGCCGGCGAATCTCCGTAGCCTGTTCGATGGTTTTTAGGCCGGGAGCAAAGGGCTCCCAGTCGTCGTGCCCGAAGTACGAATGCGTGGCGCCGCAGGCCAGCAGCAAATAATCAAAGGGCAAAGTACCAAAGTCCCCGGCTACGGCCTTGCCGGGCAAGTCGACCGATTGAACTTCACCCTGAAGCACACGAATGTTTCGATGGCGTGACAGGATGCCGCGAATGGGAGCGGCGATTTCGGCCGGGCTGAGACCTGCTGTAGCTACCTGGTACAGCAGCGGTTGAAACAGGTGGTGATTGCGGCGGTCGATCAGCGTCACGTCCAGATTGGGACGGCCACCCAGTTGTTTAGCTGCGTTCAATCCGGCGAAACCGCCTCCAACCAGAATAACTCGCGTCGTCACGTCAACTCCGGGTTTTCAAGGCGTGACTGGCCGCGCGGGTCATCTTTTCGCCAATCAGGGCGATTTTGTGATCGCGCAACCGCTTCTCATTCAACCAGTACGGGCTCGTGATTTCCTTGAACGCATAGATCGCGGCCTGAATTCCCTCGGCCCAGGCCACGGTGATCAGCTTGATGTCGCCATGCACGTCGCCCACGGCGAAAATCCCGCGGCGGCTCGACTCAAAATACGGATCGATGCAAATGCTCCCGTCTTCGTTCAACCTTACCTGGAGCCGCTCGAAGGTATCTCGAGCGGACAGGAAGCCGATCTGCACGATGGCCAGATCGCAGCGCAGTGTCTGGCCGCTCGACAAGCTGGCCACGATTTCGTCGCCCAATAGTTCCGCTGCGACGACCTCGCTCTGCAAATGAATGCGGCCTCCTTGCTCCTGCACGCGGGCGAGCGTATCGGCCTTGCCGGTCGGCCCATCTCCGCGGACAACCAGGTCCACTTCGCCGCCGCGTTCGAGCACCATCACTGCCGCATCCAGTGCGGAATCCCCGCCTCCGACGACCATGACGATGTTGCCTCCATAATCGCCAATCTTGGGGACTCGGTAATGGACGCGTTTCGAGTTCAGCTCGTCGAGCGCGGGCAGGCGACGCGGATAGTGCAGCAATCCGCAGGCCATGATTACCTTCCGGCAGAGGTAGCTGCCCCGGGTGGTGACGACACGCTTCAGCGGGTCTTCCTTCTCGATCTGGTCCGTCTCCTCGACGGTGACGAGCTCCGAATTGAAGCGGAACTGAACGAGCGCGTCGACCGCTTGCCGGTAGGTCCGTTCCGATAGCTCCTCGCCCGTGATGCCGTCGGGAAAGCCGGGGATATCGACGATCCGTTTGTCTGCGTACAGGAACTGAGGCTGGCCTCCAGCCTTGTCCTTGGCTTCGATGACCAGCGTGGTGAGACCGCGATGAGCCGTGGTCAGGCTCGCGGCCAGCCCCGCGGGACCTGCTCCCACAATCACGACGTCCCAGTACGGGAGATTGTCAAAATCGACGCTGGCATCCAGCTCGGTAACTTTGAAATCCGACATTCGTCGTCTCTCCCAGGAAGCAGGGCCACGCGGTGCCTCCCCAAGCCGCACCGGTCGGTGCCAGGGCGAACCAGCAGAGCTGGGGAGCAGACCGCACCCTGAAAGGGCCGACATTATAGGCCACGCGCCACGCCGCGACACGGTGTCGGGCCGGCCGCCTAGATAGCGGCGCCGGGCCAGCGGATCAGATAAACGACCGGGCGCCGGCTACGGTGCCATTCGGCTGAATCCGATCCGCATGGGCCTGCTGGCAGAGTGACAGCAAGTGCTCGACGGTCTCCTGAAGCCGCGAGGCCTCGCCGATGACGCAGGCGGAGAGATCATCCTGAGACTGCTTCTCGAGGCACGCCAGTCGCCAGGCGCTGCGTGTCAGCGTCTCGATCACCAGTTCCATTTCCGTCGCGCCGTTCTGCGCCGGCAATTCCGGCGGGACCGATGGGGCGGACACTTCGGACGCGGTGATCACATTGTGGAGCCACCGCAAGATGATCGTTCGACTCAACACGCCCACCGGTCTCCCTTCCTGAATCACGACCACGCGTGGGATGGCCACACGGCAGAGAAAGCGGAAGATCTCTTCCGCCGTGGCTGTTTCCTCAAAGCAGACCACGGTGCGATGCATGATCTGGCTGACGGGTTGCAGCGATGCCTCGGGAATGATCATCGCCGCCATGACGTCCTGGTCCGTTACCAGTCCCGCCAGTTTTCCTTGCGAGTCGATAACGGGGGCCGACTCGAGTCCCAACTGCAACAGGCAGGAGGCCGCACGGCGGACCGTATCGGCCCCGCGCAGTGTCGTGGCCACCGGCACCATGATGTCGCGCGCGAGCAGGCCCGCGAGCGGGCGCGTGAACGGCCGTTCGTCCGCAAGCTGGGTGTCGCTAAGCGACGACGCGGAGACGACGCGATCGCGTCCTGTTTGCTTGGCGACCAGCAGCGCTTCGTCGGCCCGATCGATCAGCATTTGTGCGCTCATCGCCGACTCACTCAATTCGGCGACACCGAAACTGCCGCTCACCCTCAGTTGTTGGTGTGGGATTGGAATGTCGGTCCCCACGATGCGCAACCGGATGCGCTGCGCCGCGGCCACGGCATTAGCTTCGTTCGTGTCCGGCAACAGAACGCAGAATTCTTCGCCACCGTAGCGGCAGACCAGATCCTCGGACCGGCATTCGTCACAAAAAATCGCTGCCAGCGTCCGGAGCACCATGTCTCCCACGCTGTGACCGTGCGTGTCATTGATCTTCTTGAAGTAGTCGATGTCCAGCATGATGCAAGACATGGGGCGTTCTTCCCGTTGTGCACGTAGCCGTTCCTGCTCGCACCGAGTCAAAAAGCTGCGTCGGTTCAATAGACCGGTCAACGGGTCGAAGTCCGACAGGATGCGGGATTCTCGCTCAGCGCGCTGCGCAATTTGACGCTGCTCGTCGACGTCATCGATCGAATGTGCCGCCCACCACACCAGCCACATCAATAGCCCGCACATCGAGATCGTGAAGAGCGTGAGACTTGTGTCACGACCGTACAAACCGATCGATTCGCCGTGCAGGATGGCCATGCCGAGCAGCAGCGGCGCACACAGCACGGCCGGAAGCAGCCGCCGGGCGGCAACGCCACCCGCGCTGCGCCGCCGAACCAGCGCGGTCAGTTCCAGGTCGGTGCGCGAACCGAGCAGCCCCAGGCACAAGACAATAAACGTCGTGGTCGTATGCAGCGCAAGCGGCATGGACTCGCCGACAAAGTACAGCGTATGAGCCCGATAGACGTAACCGATCAGGGCCCGCGTGGAAATCAGCAAAGGCAAGATCACGCAACATTGGACGATCCACCGCTGCAGATAGTGGGTCGTGCGCAGCAAAAGCGTCGCCGTCGCCAGCGACGCGAAACTGACAGCCGTCAACGGCGACATGTGTCCGAGCTCGCCGGTGGGATTGGGCATCGTTTCCTTGATCAGTCCACCGCCAATGCCGACGGTACGCACAATGACGTACTGGCCCAGCGACCAAGCAGCCAGGAAGATCACACCCAGCGCCGAAGCCTGGGCCAGTCGTAGCTGCCAGGCCGTCGCAGTTCGCGCATGGATGACCGCCAATGCCACGCCCAGCATGATGAAGGCGGCCGCCGTGTTGAGCTGCATGGGGACCAGTCCCGGCAAGACGCTGCGGAGCGTCGGCAACTGGAAGATCCACCCGATCAGTACGGCCACACCCACGGAAATCGAGAAGGCCGCCGCCGCCACGACTGGCACCGCTTCGGGCAAGGGCAGCGATCGAGTTCGAATGGCGGCCATGGAGCATTCCAGCGTAATTCTCAACGGACAGACTACGATTCAAGCCTAGCTCGCTATTGCCCGCCGATGTGGGAATCCGGCTGCCGTGCCGTTTGCAACGACCATGCGGATCGCATGGGGTGCAGCGAGCCCAATCGGCGCGGTGTTGTCAAGAAGCGCCGCGGGCCCCTTCCCGGTGGACATGAGGTGCCGACGGCTGCCGGCCGTCTCCCTGCACCGTCGCGGCAATACGCTCCATCGCGGCCCGCACGCTTTCGGTCGCGGCCTGAATTGCGCTCACCTTATTGGCGATGTCCGTCGTAGCACTCGCCGTGCGTTCCGCGAGCTTCTTCACTTCTGCGGCCACGATCCGGAAACCTGCGCCCGCCACGCCGGCCCGAGCCGATTCAATCGATGCGTTCAGCGCGAGCAGGTTGGACTGACTGGCAATCTGCTTGATCAGCTGCGAGGACGCGCCGATCTCGTTGGACGCCCGCCCTAACACCTCAATCACCTCCGACGCAGCCCGGAAATCGTCGGCCAGCGCCGCGCGGCGCTCATCCGCCCGCCGTAAAGCCTCCGACTGCGCCTCCATGTCGGCGGTGCCGCGGTTGATGGATTCCGCGGCATGCCGGAAGGATCCCCGCATGCCCTCCAACAAGACACGGCGATAGTACTTCTGCCGACTCGCGTGCTCGAGTGCGGCCACCGATTCCCGCACGAACGCATCAATCATGTCCAGGAGATGATTGATGCCATGCAGCAGATCCGCCATTTCTCCCGTGGCCTCGATGTTCAAGATGCGAGGCTCCAGGTCCCCCTGGGCCGCCGCGCGGCAAACCGAAGCCGCTTGTCTCACCCAGCTCATCAATTCCGCGGTTGCATCGGATGGCTGCACCGGATCGCTGACCGGCACCGGCAGGAGGACGCCCGACACGGGCAGGGCGGAAATCGGGGTCGTGGTCATGCCGTGACTCCTGGTACGGGGCGGAGAGGAGCAGCCCAGGCCGTCGGACGAGCCGGACGAGCCAGCGAGAAGATAAATTGCTCGTACGTCATGCCCCGTTCCTCGAGGAACCGGACCAGCATCCGGGTGGACGCGTCGCAGGCGGCCGCCGATGTTTCATGCCGCTGTTCCTCCTGCATCAGCCGGGCATAGATCTTGCGTACTTGTTCGACCGCCGCTGGATACGCCACCCGCCGACTGGAGTGGTATCCAATAATGTCGCCGCCGGCTCCGAAAGTCGGCGTCACATGCGCGAAGACCCAGTAGTGGTCGCCCGACTTCGCTCGGTTCACAACGTAGGCGAAGATCTCTCGTCCCTGTTCAATCGTCTCCCACAACAGCCGGAAGACGCAGCGGGGCATATCCGGGTGCCGGATGAGGTTGTGAGGACTCCCTAATAGCTCCTGCTCGGAGTACTGCGAGACCCGGACAAAGACCCGGTTCGCATAGGTAATGATTCCCCGGCGGTCCGTCTTGCTCACAATAATGTCATCCGGCTCGAACGTCCTTTCCACGCCGGTGAGAGAACGGAGGTGGCGCATCGTTTGGTTCCAAGCTCGGTCTGTTCGAGAACCCCCATGACCGACCGCGACGCGGATTCAGGACCGCCGAATGTCGCGATCAATTAGGACTGATATCGGCAGTCGACGTGGTTATCCGTCTCGCACCCCGCATGAATGTGGGTTAACACGTCACCGCCAACCGACTTTGTCGGAGATGGCGCGATTGCCGTTGTGCTACCCCGTGCGGTGCCGACCGCGCGGTGTGTTGCCAAAACACCACAGACCAGGAGGCCGGCATGGCGGTTGCCCGCTTCTCCGCCGCCGGTCGAGGCAAGCGGATCGCCGAAAACCCGTTTCGCCCGTTGCCCAGCCTTGCATCTCGCCCATACGGCAACTTAACTGGATTCAGAGCTCCGCTCGGAAGTCGCCCGTCGAGGTGTTTCATGGTTCTGCGTCATCCTGGATCCGCCTGGACGTCGGACATGCGCATTGATGTCGAAAAGACACTGCGCGGGGGTCATCTACTTCGCATTCATTCACCGGCGGCCGGGTGGATCGGCCTGTATCGCTGCGATCAGGAGCTGAGGCTGCTCGCCCAATGTGGCGGCACACCGCCCAGGGCGTTGCCCGTCTCGGAAGAGCTCCGCGGGATGCTGGCGCTGCTGATCCGCTGACCCTTTCATCTCTCGTGGCCCCTTTCGCCAGAAAAGGGGGCGCACGACGCCGCGCAGAATTGCCCGGCGCGCTGGCGCCACGGCCTACGCTGTGGCGAGCGTGGTTACATCGGCTAAAGAATGTCCAAGATGGGCCTGCCGAAGTCGATATCCAGCCGTTTGCGTCCCGGGATCTCCAGTCGCCGCGAATCCAGTCCCAGCTGCCGCAGCAATGTCGCGTGGATATCCGTCACGTAGTGTGGATGTTCGACGGCATGAAAGCCAATTTCATCCGTCGAACCGTGAATGGTACCACCCCGAATGCCGCCGCCGGCCAGCCAAACCGTGAAGCCATAAATATGATGGTCCCTGCCATCGGACCCCTGAGAGCCTGGCGTTCGTCCAAACTCAGAGGCGAACAGAACAAGCGTCGACTCGAGCAAGCCGCGGCGTTTGAGGTCGAGCAACAACCCCGCCACCGGCTTATCGATTGCCTTGAAATTGCGCTCGTGGTTGGCTTTCAGTGCGCTGTGCGCGTCCCAGACTCCGGCGCCACCGGCCCCGTGTTGAATCTGGATAAACCGCTCGCCACGCTCGACGAACCGACGAGCGGCTAACAGCTGCGAGCCAAAAGGACGAGTCGCCGGATCGTCCAGGCCATATAACCGCTCGGTATCGGCGGTCTCGTCAGGGAAGCGCAAGACCTCCGGGACGGATGG
>JBFWYF010000411.1:0-6653 GCA_050186685.1 Pirellulaceae bacterium | reverse complement strand
GCGGGGCCCCCGGTCCCGACGGCATCACGCTGGCCGAATTTCCCGAATGGCTGCGTCCCCGCTGGCCGGGAATTCGACAACAGCTTCGCGATGGCACCTACCGCCCCGAACCGGTGCGGAGAAAGGTGATCGCCAAACCGGATGGCGGTGAGCGGTTGCTCGGCATCCCAAACGTGCTCGACCGACTCATTCAACAAGCCATCCTGCAAGTCCTGACGCCGGTGTTCGATCCGGGTTTCTCGAAATCGAGCCACGGCTTTCGACCGAAACGTTCCGCGCATGGAGCAGCAAAGCAAGTCCAACGTACGATCCGTCGAGGCTATCGCTTCGTCGTGGATATGGATTTGTCGAAATTCTTCGACCGCTGCCAACATGACGTCCTCATGAGTCGCGTCGCCCGTAAGGTGCGCGACCAGCGATTGCTGACTCTGATCGGCCGTTACTTGCGAGCGGGCGTGATGGTGGACGGTGTCTTGCACGCCAGTGAAGAAGGAACACCGCAAGGCGGTCCCGCGTCACCATTCCTCGCCAACATCCTGCTGGATGACCTGGACAAGGAACTGACAAATTCGACCAATGGCTGCGCCGCCGCCTGCGGATGTGCTACTGGAAACGCTGGCGGTTCACCCGCACGCGTCGCCGGGAACTCATACGCCTCGGCGTCCCTCGACGCCAAGCAGTTCGACACGCGCGAAGTCGGAAAGGCCCCTGGCACATGGCCAAATCCATTGCCACGGGAGTCGGCCTGACGAACGCCTGGCTGCAAGCCCAAGGACTATTATCGCTGAAGACTCTCTGGGCCCAGCTTGCTCCTCTTCGCCGAACCGCCTAGTGCGGACCCGCATGCTAGGTGGTGTGGGGAGGGCGGTCAGAAATGACCGCCCCTACCCGATTTCGGCGGTGTAGGAAACCACAGAGGGCACAGAGTCCACAGAGGTCCACGTCATAGCTTGAAGCGCGTGATTCCATCTTTTAGTAGCTGGACGTTGAAATTCAGCAGCAGTCCGGTGCTGATGCCGGACAGCTTCATATAACTGAGTAGTTGTGCTTTGTGGATTCCCAGGATCGTTTCGACCGCCTTCAGCTCCAGGGAATCAGCCGCTCGTTTACCAAGACGTCGATCCGATCACCGCAATCCAGGCGGACGCCTTTATACTCGACAGGCACTGGTACCTGTAGTTGAAAACCGATCTCCTGTAGCGCTAGCTCGCGGGCCAAGCACTGTTCATACGCCGACTCGAGCAGCCCCGGTCCCAGAATCCGGTGTACTTCGATCGCACACCCGATCACTTTCTCGGTCAACGGATCCCGATCCATCCTCCTCGGTGCCCTCTGTGCCCTCTGTGGTGTCCTATCTGCCAGCCGAACTATTATAGGGCCGATCTGGATCCGTCTAAGTCCCTGCGGGCGGATTCAGATCCGCCTATCTCTCGACACTCCGACAGCGCACCCTGGAGAGGAGAGGGCGTCACCACGAAGGAGTTCAAAGTGGTTGTTCCGGTGCGAGGGCCGCACTGGCGGTGCCGACGGAGCCAGTGCCGTACCGAGTCGGAAGCCGTCGGTGGTGAGTTCCCCCGCGGCCTGGGCTCGCAGGAGGTCGGCGGGAGGACGCCGTAGCGAGGGGAGCGTCCCGGAACTGCGCGGTTGTGCCAGCGCCGAACCTCACAACATCCTCGCCATGACGGCACGGCCACGCGATCCACGGTCCCTTCATTTCTGACCGCTAAAAAAAGGGGGCCGACGATTCGCGCCGGAGCTTACGGTCCCTCGTCGTCGAGCGGCCGCTTCCTCGCCCCTGGGCAGGATCGCGTCGTCACGATGTCCCTGGCAGCCTGTGGAAGCCTGGCCGGTAACAGAACTGGCCGGCGTCCAGATCATCCAGATAGACCCGTAGCAACCGGAGGACTTGCTGTTCCATTCGCGGCGGGTGGCGATCGGTCTCGAGTTTTGGCCGCTTCGTTTTCACCAGGCTGCCGATCTCCATGTCGGCTTCTTGCTGGCCCGCAATCGGCCGAAATAGCCGGCTGTAAGTGGTCAGCTGCACCTCGTGCAGGATCTCCTCGGCGGTCAGCGTCACGCCCAGCTGCCGGTGCAGATAATACTGCTCCCGGCCGGCATGGACCTGCTGATGCTGACTCAGGTACAGGCTCGCCGTGGTCGGTGTCACAATGCCATCGAACAGACAAGGCATGCGTGACGCTCCCGAATGGACCACGCCCGCCGACTGGGCCACTTGGCTCTCGGAAAACCGCCACACTGCCAACCGCTGGCAGGTACCTAACTGCTTGATTCAGCGTCACTTAGAAAAGTGGAGACGACCGGGGTCGAACCGGCAACCCCCAGCTTGCAAAGCTGGTGCTCTCCCAATTGAGCTACGTCCCCGTGCGATGCCATCGACTGCCCAGGAGCCAGTCGAACGGGGACCGTCCGCCACAGCGGGCCCCAGTGCGCGCACATGGATTCGAACCATGGACCTCGTCGTTATCAGCGACGCGCTCTAACCAACTGAGCTATGCGCGCTTGGAAAATCGCGTAAGGATCACATTTTAGGCCCGGCTGCGTGGCTGTCAAACCGCCCTCCGGGCGGTTTGCACTCAGATTCTTCACCACTTGCGCCTGGCCACCCACGCACTCCAGCACCGCCAAATTACCTGCTATCGGCCAACCGCCAACCGGTCTTCAGGTTTTCTGAACGGCGCCCTACAACCGGAAAACTCAACCCATTTTTTCTGGTCCCAGGCGGCTCGGAATTCCGAAAACAATCCCGACAATCGCCGTACAATGCACCCAGCGAGGTGCGCCCACGGACCGGACGCCTCTGGTCCCAGGACAGCCATTCGTCCGCCCAGGTTCTGGGTGCGACGACTTGCCGCCTCTCCGTGGCCGTCGCCCGCCTGGCAGTGCCCCCGTCGTCCGCGAAACCAGAGGGTGAGCCATGCATCGCTATCGAACCTTGTTTCCCGTCCTGTTCACACTCGGGGCCTACCTTTCGGCGGGTGCCGAGTTGTACGCGGCCCGAACCGCCGAAGAAGCGCTGGTTCTGGTCCCCGTGCAAGCCGACGTCGACTTCGACCGCCCCTCCGGCGAGGCCGTTGCCAAATGTAAGCTGGAGGCCTTCCCCGAGCAGAAAGGCTGGGCCGTGTACGGGCCCGACGGCCAGCTGCTGCGCCGGTTCCTGGACACGAACCGCGATCGCAAACTGGATCAGTGGTGCTACTACAAAAACGGCATCGAAATCTACCGGGACCTTGATACCGACTTTAACGGCAAGGCCGACCAGTACCGATGGCTGGGCACATCCGGAATGCGATGGGGCATCGACAAGAACGAAGATGGTGAAATCGACAGCTGGAAAGCCATCTCGCCGGAGGAGGTGACCGCCGAAGTCGTCGCGGCCCTGCGCGAGAAGAACGCGGCTCGTTTTCAGCGGCTGCTGCTGACGACGGACGAGCTGACTGGCCTGGGACTTGGTACCAAGCAAGCCGACAGCTTTCGGGAGCGAATCCAGCAGTCCCGGAGCGGCTTTGCCGATCTCGCCCGCACGCAACTGGTCGTGGATTCCAAGTCGCAGTGGCTGCAATTCGGCGCTACACGCCCCGGCGTCATCCCCGCAGAAACCGAGGGATCGACCAAAGATCTGTTGATCTATGACAACGTGGCTGCGTTGATCGACACCGAAGGCCGCAGTGCTCAAGTGTTCATCGGTACGCTCGTGCGTGTCGGCGACGGATGGCGAGTGGTCGATCTGCCCAAGAACGAGGCTCCGGAAGGCACATTCGTGTTTCTCGCGCACGGTGGACGTTCTGCTCCGGACGCCGCAGCGTCCGCAGGCGTTTCGGAAAACGTCCAGAAGCTGATCACGGAACTGGAACGAATCGACAAAGCCTTGCTCGCCGCCACCGGCGATCGCTCGAAACTGAATGCCGATCGCGCCAATGCTCTCGAGCAACTGGCCAAGTCGGCCGCCGAGGCGGATCGCGCCCTATGGATCAAGCAGTTTGCCGATATGGTCGCTGCCGCCGTTCAGGCCGGCGACTTACCCACTGGGATTGATCGCCTGAACAGCATGCTGCGGGAAGTCACCGCGGATCCCAAGACGGCGGACCTGGTCCCCTATGTCAAGTTTCGCTCCATGGCGGCAGAGTATGGTCAGAAACTGACCACCGCCAAGGAAAACGAGTACTCCAAGGTCCAAGAACAGTGGATCAAAGACCTCGAGCAGTTCGTGAATGCCTACCCGAAGGCGGATGAGTCATCGGAAGCACTGCTCCAGCTGGGATTGGGGCTTGAGTTCGCCGGCAACGATGAAGGAGCCGCCAAAGCCTACGGCCGAATCGTCGAGTCGTTTTCGGAATCTGAGCAGGCCGACAAGGCCCGGGGAGCGAAATTCCGACTTGAGTGCGTCGGCAAAGAGCTGTCGTTGCAGTCGAAGACCATCGATGGACAGAAGTTCGATCTGGCCGCTTATCGCAATCGCGGCGTGGTGTTGCTGCAATACTGGGCCACGTGGTGCGAACTCTGCAAGCAGGACATGCAACAGCTGAAGGTGCTGCAGGCGAAATACGGTCCGCGGGGATTCCATGTCGTCGGCGTCAACCTGGATAACGACAACCGTTCCGCCACCCAGTACTTGAGCAGTGCTCGCTGGCCTTGGTTGCAGCTGTATGAGGACGGCGGCATGGATAGCCGCCTGGCGAATCAGCTGGGCATCCAGACGCTCCCCACCATGATCCTGATCGACAAATCGGGCCGAGTCGTCCGCCGGAACGTGCATATCAGCGAACTCGAAGGGGAGCTTCAAAAGCTGATCAAATGATTCCGAACAGGGCGAGGGCGTGCCAGCAGCGCAGGACTGCTGGCACGCCGTCCGGGCGGGGACTTGAGTTAACTTGTAACTTTTACAACAGATTTCCCGACTTGCTCCAAACGCCGGCCTGGTCCGTGCGATCGCCATGAAAAGCGTTTCGCGATTTCACAATCGGGTCGCCGGCAGCCGCAGGCGAGGAAACGGGTCGCATACGCCCACTTCCCAGCCGGCTGAAGGGGACCGACGCATCATCCCTCCGTCGAGCGACAGGATACAAAGAGCAGATTGTTCGGCACGCCATTCGCTTCTCCCGCCATTCGGATACGCTGCCGCAAGAGGCGGCAGCAACGTCCAGAAGGGAATCTGGAGGAGTTGCTCATGGATATCGAGCGCGAGACGCTGCTGGTAGGTATGTCGCTGGTCGTTCAGTTCATCGGTATTGTAGGAGTGGTTGTCGCCCGTCTATGCCAGCGTCACGCGAAAGGTTGGAGCGCCGGGTTAGTGATTGCCTGTGTCGTGACCGTAGGAATCCTGAGCTTGGGGACGATGGAAACATGCGAAAGCGGCTGGCTGATCTTTGCCACGACCCTGCCCTTGATGGCGGTCGGAGCCACGCTGGACACTCGCAAGTCCTCTACACGAGCGGCTTTCTGATTTGAGCCGCTTGACTCGACCGTCTTAGCCCGAATGTACGGCGCGGTAGGGCCTGACCGCGAAGACCGGCAAAAGCGAAAAAAACCTACCTTTCTGCACGATCGTCAGCCGACAAGTATTCTCAGGCAGTCAGGTCAGCCACCACAGTTGCGCGGGGGGGACGTTTCGCAACGGAGTGGACGGCATCGCCGTTAAGCTGAATCTCTCCTCCTCGCATCCGGGCTCGACTCCTGCCTCGCCGCCAACGGCGTACGATGGCAAATTTCATCTACCGCAAAGCCTTGCGCGTGTCGGGGGTTGCAGCAATCCCAGTAGGCTGCAACCGAGTGTCCGGACAAAGGAAGGCGCGGAACCGCAAGTATTTCCTCAGGAGGGGAGCCATGCGACGTTTTTTTCTTGGGTTGGCGCTCATCGCCATGTTGGGAGTGGTTCCCAGCAAGGCTCGAGGGAATGACCGCCAAATCGCCCGCGACATCGTGACAAACCTGCAGCAGCACAAGGAAAGCGGGAAGCTGACCGACTTCAATATCGAACTTGAAGTGGAAGCTGGCGCCGTGTACCTGAAAGGCCACGTCGCCAACGAGTTGCAAGAGCAGCTGGCCATCGACATCGCCCGCCGCGTGCAGGGAGTGAAGCAAGTCTACAACGAAATGGAGATTGAACAGCCCGCCAAGGACGACGGCGTGCAACTCGCATCGGCTCAAAGCCCGGTGCGGAATGCACATGCCGACGCGGCCTCGCGCGACTTGGCCGAACGCATCTACGCACGACTCCGTCAGGAAAAGGACCAGGGCCACTTGAAAGGCTTTTCACTGGACCTCGAAGTGCTCGATGGCGTTGCCACGCTGACGGGTAAGGTCGCTTCGCAGGACCAGTTGGACCTGGTCCTCGACGTGGTGCGCCGTGTGCCCGGTGTCAAGCAAGTCGTCAACGGCCTGGTCGTCATGGCCCCGCAGGCGACGGGCGATATCTCGGGCAACGTCATTGCCGAGATTCAGGCCTTGAAAGACAGCGGAGAACTGAAGGACTTCGGCATCGACGTGCAAGCGGAAGATGGCATCGTCTGGCTGTCGGGCTATGTGGCCAGCGAAACCCAGCGCCAATTGGTGCTCGACACCGCTCGCTTTGTCCCTGGTGTGAACAAGGTGGTGAACGATCTCGCGGTCGAAGCCCCAGCCCGAGGTGCCACCCG
>JBFWYF010000410.1:0-6654 GCA_050186685.1 Pirellulaceae bacterium | reverse complement strand
GCTGGACACCTGGCAACGATCGTTGCTCGACGAGGGGCAGATCGATCTCCTGCCGCTCTGTGAAAGGTTGCGGACGCGTGTCGACACCTTGCAGTCGCAGATCAAGGGCGCCATGCGCGGCTACAGCGGCTTTTTCGACTTCGTCAAGGTCGATGAAGGCCTGCTGGAACAGGTCTACGAATTGGATATGGGATTAGTCGGTGAAGCCACGGTGATCACGGACGGTTTTCAGCAGTTACCGGCGGCCGGCGGTTCGCCGCAGGAACGAATTAGCGCGTTGAACCGGCAATTGGACGAGTTCTCGCGCGGGTTCGAAAAACGCGGCGAGCTGCTGGCGGGTATCCACTGACGCCATGGGGATGGTCCGATCCCGTCTGACTTGTCCGGAGCCGTATCGTCGGGAATTGGCACACGCGGAGCACGATCACGAGGAGCAAAAATATGGCAGTGCGTCTGGAAGTCATCGATTTCTTCGACGAAAGCAATCGATCTTTGGTCTATCGTGTTCCGCCGCAAGGTTCGATGGACATCAAGCTGGGTGCGCAACTCATCGTGCAGGAGAACCAGGAGGCGGTCTTCTTCCGCGATGGCAAGGCGATGGATCGCTTCGGACCGGGGCGGCACACCCTGACGACGATGAATGTTCCGTTCATCACCAGAATCTTGACGATTCCGTGGGAGAAGTCGCCGTTTCAGGCCTCGGTCTACTTTGTGGGCAAGCAGACGTTCCTGGATCAGAAGTGGGGTACGCGGCAGCCCATTACCGTGCGAGACAAAGATTTCGGTATGGTGCGGCTGAGGAGCTTCGGCAAGTTCTCGTATCGCGTGGTGGACTCGACGTTGCTGTTGAACACGCTGGTGGGCACGCAGGGGAAGTACACGACGGATGAGATTACCGCCTATTTGAAGGATCAGGCAGTTTCGCGCTTGACCGACGTTCTGGGTTCGCTGGGCATCGCTCTGCTTGACCTGCCGGCACGGTTCGACGAAGTGGGTGCGGCGGGGCGAGTTCGCTTGTCCGAAGACTTTACCCGGTACGGTCTGGAACTGGTGGACTTCTTCATCAACGCGATTACGCCTCCGGAGG
This sequence comes from Pirellulaceae bacterium, assembly GCA_050186685.1. GTDB lineage: Bacteria > Planctomycetota > Planctomycetia > Pirellulales > Pirellulaceae > CAZFLF01. Next base: position 5,567 of record JBFWYF010000410.1, on the reverse strand, counting down.
AGGTTCAGAAGGCGATCGATGCCCGAAGCAGCATGGGCGCGATTGGCGACTTGCGCGCGTTCACGGTGTATCAGGCGGCCAACAGCATGTCGAAGATGGCGGAACAAGGAGGCGCCGGAGGAGCGGGTGCCATGGGATTGGGGATGGGCGCCGGCTTTGGCATGTTGATGCCCGGGATGATCCATCAAGCCATGCAAGGATTGTCCCCCGCCGGCGCACCGGCGACAGCCGCCCCTGCGGCGGCGGGTGCGGCCGGAGGCGCGGCGATGGGGGGCGGCTTAAATTTCGATGCGCTGGCACCGGCCACGCGGGATCCCCGCGCTCTGGTCCGTTCGGTCGCCCAATCGACTGGCTGGCAGGTCCAGGAGGATGGCGACATCTGGCATGTGGTAGTCCCCGTGGGCTCGCTGCGCAAACAGTCCGTGACGGTGAACTTCGCCGCACGGGATCCCGAAGGACATGGGCTGATCGCGTACTCCTCGGTATGCGGACCCTTTTCATCTCAACACGCCACCGCGCTGTTGAAGCTCAACCAGCAGATGGTCCATGGCGCCTTCGCCGTTCAGCCGTCCGCGACCGGCGAGTTGGTCGTGGTCCAGGCGAATCAGTTGGTCGATACGGCCGATCCCCTGGAGGTGACACGGTTCATCACGGCCGTGGCGTGGCAAGCCGACAAAGCCGAAGAGAAGCTGACCGGCGGCGACGCCCACTGACGGGCATTGCGATCCACGCGGCGGAGCGGCGGCCCGGTTCGGCGCCGCCGATCCAAAACGACCGCGGTGAGCGAACGCCACTTGCACGCGGGCACCTGCGTCCAGACAATGCCCCCTTTCCTTGACTCTCCGTGAGACGACTCCATGAGTGAAAATCCGTCGGTCATCTTGTCGGGATTTGCAGACGAGGCCGCGAATCAAAAGACCGCCGTCCAGCAGTTCGCGGCCTTCGCGGCGATGGGGCTGCAGTATTACACGATCCGTTTCATTGATGCCGGTGGGGGTATCAAGAACGTGATGCAGCTCACCAAGCAGGAAATCACCGACATCCGCCATTTGGAAGACGAGTACGGATTGAATGTTGCTTCGCTGGGGTCACCGATCGGCAAAGTCAAGCTGTTGGACGTGGAAGACGGCACGAGCAACCGCTACGTGCCGTTCAAGAAATACTTGTCATCCGACGTGAAGAAAGCGTGTGAGTTGGCGCACGCGTTCGAGACCAAGCTGATCCGCGGTTTCTCGTTTTATCACCCGCGCGGCACGGATCCAGCTCCGCACATTCCGCAGGCGGTCGACCAGCTGGGCAGCATTGCGGAATGTTGTCATCGCAGCGATCTGACATTCGGGCTGGAAGTCGAGGCCAACCTGATCGGACAAAGTGGCCAAATCCTCGCGGAGATCCATCGGCAGGTCGCGCATCCGGCGCTCGTGTTGATCTTCGATGCGGGCAATATTGTGACGCAGGGCTGTTCGGCGGCGGAAGTCTTTGAACAGTACGTGGCGATGAAGCCCGGTATGGGGTGGATGCACATCAAGGACTATTTGCATCCTAAGCCGGTCGCGCGATCCAGCCATGTGGATGAAGAGGCGCTGCGGCACTTCGTACCCGCCGACATCGGACACAGTGGTCATGAGCAGATTCTCAGGGACTTCCGCGACTGGATCCCGCGCATCGAAAAAACACTGAAAAAGCGCGGCGTACCGGGCGTCTTCTTGGACCTGGAGCCCCACGTCAAGGGAGGCGGCCAATTTGGCGGGTTCAGCGGTCCGGACGGCATGGCCGTCGCCCTGCGTGGCCTCTGCCGCGTGCTGGACTACGTGGGCATCGACTACCACTTGCGGGATTTCGACGACGTCCGCGCGGCACGCGGGTTCTAGGCCCTCACCCTAGCCTTCTCCCGGGGCACCGGGAGAGGGGATTTGGCAACTGCTTCGCGGTCAGCCGTGTCGGTTTTCGGGCGGAGGCTGGGCGGTCGGCATCACGGCCCGGGCGGAGCAACCACCTCGGCGGCCGGGGCCGAGTCCTCGGCCGGATGTAAATGGTCGGTATCCAGCCGCAACGCGTCGAATACTTTGCGGCGGAGCGCAAGAGCCTGGATCATCCACAGCACCGCCATTCCGGAACCAGCCACCAAGCTGGGAATGGCCAAGTGCGGGTGCGAGTCGAGGTAGAAGATGGAGGCTAGTGCCAGGGATGTGGCCGCCACCGCTCCCAGCAGCTTGGCTTTCGACTGACTGTTCGAGGTACGGTGAGCGTGGCTGATCAGGTGCGTGCGCCGGGTGCTGTTCGCGATCTCGCGCATCGCCGCCAGATTGGCGTTCAACTCCGGGGCGTGACTGCGCGGCACGTACTCGTCGGGCGCCAGAGGCTGAGACGCGGACGATGTGGGTTTCTCGACCGCCAGTTCGATCTCGCTGATCGGCTTGCGATCCGACGGCGCGGCGACCGGCACCGTGGCGGGAGCCGGCGCGCCACCACGCATGCGATCCAGCAACCGTTCCATGTAGGCTTCGATGGAATCGTCATCGCCCTGCGCCGGACGAGCGGGCGCCATCGCTTCGGCGGCAGGTTCGACGGATGCCGTTGCCAGGTCGCTCGCCAGTCCGGCGACGGCAGGTTCGGCCATCGGTTCCGCCTCCTCGCAGTGCACTTCGGCGGCTTGCGTCACCACGTCCGGGGTGGCCATGACCGCTGGCGGCAGTAGGTTGACTTGGTCGTGGTCGGGAAGCGCGGGCCCGTCCGTTGCCGCCGCCTCCTCGGCTGCCTCCGTGACCGCCGCCGCAGTGAAACGAGCCCGCAGGCGGGAGAGAGGATCATCGTCCTCGAACGCATCGGGTCCCGAGTCAAATGCGGACGGCATGCTGTCGGTCTGCCGCCAGATGCCGGCCCGCCGCAGCCGATCGAAGACGTCGTCGTCGCCAAGGGGCATCTCGTCGGCGTCCGGCTCGCCCGCCGTGGTGGCCGGAGGAGTACCTTCCCGCGGAGGTTCCTCCTCCGGATTCGATTCTTCGACGGGCGTGTCCGTCGGATCGATCCGAACTGGGAGGTCAGCGGCCGGTGTCGTCTCGGCGATCGTGACTGGCGTCGGCACGTCCGATTCAGTCCCTTCGCGCTCCGTTTCGGCTCCCGGGTCCCTGTCGGCCCATTGTCGCGCGAGCCAGCGCAGTTCGGATCGGCGGCTTTCCTGGCGGCGGTGAGACATGGAGTCGGCCGGATTGGCGCGATCCGCCGGCTCATGGTCAAACGTATCGGGGAGCAAGGGGACGCGTGGCGTTTCGCCGGTCGGTCCGGACGAATCGGTCCGAGGGCCCGTCGTTGGACGCGTCCGCAGTTCGCGTTCGTCGCGCAATTGTTGGACGGCCTGCTCAAGCTCGCGACAGGACGCCTCATGCGCGGCGGACTGGGCAAGCAGGCACTGGCGTTCCTCATGCCAGGCAGCCTGCGATTGTTCGTACAGATCGGCTTTGGCGGCCAGCAACGCTTCCAGTTCGACACAACGTGCCTGGGCAGCCTGTTTCTCTCCCTCCAACCGGGTGAAGTCCGCGGTCCAACTCTGCCGCAGGTGCTCGAAGTTATCTCGCTCGAGCTGCAACTCCCGTGTGAGGTGGTCGACGTCGGTCCGCCATTGTGCGGTCGCAGACGAAAGACTGTTCTGGTGATGCACGAGCTCGGCGCGCAGTTGCTCCATTTCCTGTTGCGTCTGCTGGCGCAACGTTTCCCAGCTCGAAACCCGTTCTTCAAGGACCCGCTGGGTTTCGCTCCATTGGGCGGTCCGGGCGGCCAACTCCGCGACCAGCCGTTCTCGCTCCTCCGCGAGATGCGTTGTCTCGTCCCGCGCACGCAGCGCCTCCTCGGATAGGGACGGCACCGTGGGATGCCGTGCGGGCAGGCAATCGGCGCGCGGAGCGAGCTGGTGGTCCGCGGCGCTGGATGGTTCCGCGAGGGGACGAGACCAGGCACTCTCCACTTGACGTTCCAGCCGCTCGATACGGGCCAGGAACTCCTCCGGCCCTCGCACAGGCTCGCTCCAGGTGTCCTCGGGGCTTTCCAGGGTGTTGTCCAGCGAAGCGGACACGAAGGAAGCAGGCAGGCAGTCTGGCGGCACCGGCTGCGGGTCCGGCCCGACGACTTCCAGCACAATCGGCCCCAACTGCAGGCGGTCGCCGACGCGTAAGGACTGTTCGCGAAATGTGCGACCGTTCCATCGAGTATCGGTCGCCAGGCTGCGAACCTGATAACCGTCCCGAGATCGCAGGATCAAGCAGTGGACGGGACGGACCCCCGGCGCTCGCAATCGGAGCGTACAGGTCGTGGCAGAACCGACGGAACAGCGCGCGGACGGAACATCCAGGATTTGTCCGTGCCGAGAAGTTCCGAGGATGCGAAGACGGAGCAGGTCTAACGAAGCTCCTGCCGAGCGTCCCCGGGGATCGAGCTGGAGTGACCGAGGCGACATGGTTTATTCCAGGACTTTCGGGCGAAGCAATGATGACCGTAAGCGTGCGAGACGAGCGAGTGCCCGCGCTCGCACGGGCTGTGCCCCTGAGGTCCGAAGCACCAAGGAGATGTACGTTACGAACGGCGTGTGGTCAAAAGTAAGCGCGGATGAGATACGCCAATTGTTCTTCAACGGCAATTTGTGCCGGTTTTTGGGAAAAATCAGCTGCATCCCGTCCGGGAATATGACGATTAACGGTAAGCCAACTAATGCACTTTGAAATGCACGGTTACATCTCCAACGGTGTCTGCCGGCGCGGCACAAGGCCACCCGGCCGAGACCGCCAGATAGGAAGGGGGATTCTGCAGCGGCAAGGGCTTGTCCGACAGATAGTTACGGCCAGCGGAGCAAGCCGTTGGGAAAAAGCGGGCGGATTCTGACAGCGATCGCTCGTCGGGATTTGTATGCGCACTATAGTTTCGTTGCCGCTCAAAACCGCTCGGCGCATATCGGTACGAGCGGCAAGAACCGGTACGGCGGCGCGCGTCGATTAGGGAGCGCGCTGGCCAGACGATGAGAACAGGGAACGAAGCACCTTTAATCTTCTTGGGTTCGCGGGAGGCCATTGGAGGGGGGGCACCACCTTCGAGAGCCGGGACCGGAACGTGAGGTGAAGTCGATGGCACGCAAAGATGCAATTCACCAGCTACGTCAGATTCTGATCAAGCGACGCGATGCGTTGCGCAAGGCCTTGGCCGGCGACCTGAGCTTGCTGAAGGAGTTGCGACAGCAGACTTCGGGCGACATGGTCGATGCGGCCCTGGATTCGGCCCACGACGAAATCAGCTCGCAGTTGGCCGAAGTCGAAAGCCGCGAACTGGCAAACATCGAAGTCGCGCTCGAACGCATTCGCGAAGGCCACTACGGAATGTGCGAGGGATGCGAATGCCAGATTCCCATGGCGCGTCTGCAGGCGCTTCCCTATGCGACGCTGTGCATCAATTGCCAGCGCGAAGCGGAAAAATCCGGACTGTCGTCGGGCAGCGGCGCTAACTGGGCTCGCGCTCTCGATGCCGATCTGGGCGATAGTGATACCACGCTGAACGATGTGGAGCTGGATGTAACTTAAGCGGCT
>JBFWYF010000409.1:0-6657 GCA_050186685.1 Pirellulaceae bacterium | reverse complement strand
TCTTCCGATCTGGATAAGACAGGCGCTCCGACGGGCGTACCGAAGGTCGTCGGCGACCCCGCCACGAAGAAGCTGTATGTGCGTGGCACGCGCGGTCAGATCGAGCAGGTCCGTGATTTGGTCCTGAAGCTGGAAGGCCCGGCCGAAGACGCAGGGCTCACCGATCGCCAGCCCTTGCGATTTCTGCCGGTGCCGGCGGCCGGCGGCCGCACGACGTTGGAAATGGTCGAGTCCCTTTGGTCGACCATGCGTCCCAACAAGATTCGCGTCGTCACGCCGTCAGCCATAGCGCCCACGGTCCGCGGCACGGAGGGCTTGCCACCGGCGGCGTCTGGTAATTCCTCGAGTAGCCGCGCACCGGCCGCTCCAGGCCGTGGTGACGGCGAGACGCGGACCTTGTTTATTCCGACTCCGGGTGCCGGTGGCGAATCGGCGACATTCCGTATACCCGGTCGGGGTCCGCGAGGACCGGGCGAAGGGGGACCGCCGGGCCGTCCCTTCCGTGCGGAACCGGCCGCTCCCGAAACCGCGACACCGCCGCGCGACAAATCGGCCGCCGTGATGCCGCGTGTCCGTATGACGGCGTTCGAAACGGAGGTGCCCGCGACGGAACAACCACCGGTTGAGTCGTCGGCCGAGGGTTCGGAGCAGACACGGCCGAGCGAAGCGCCGGTCGCGGCACCGCCCGCAGCGGCATCGGCTGCGACGCCGCCGGCCAGCCCTCACTCGGCGACCGCGCCGGCCGCCGCCGCTCAGCCCGCCGCTCCCCAAATCACTCCGCCGCAGGGTGCTCGTGCGGAAAACAGTACGGCGGACGACATCGTGGTAACCGTCACGCCTCAAGGCATCTTCATCTCCTCGAAAGATCTGGACGCGCTCGACGAATTCGAGCGCCTGTTGAAGTTGTACGTCGATCAGCGTGCCGGAGCGGCGGGTGAGCCGACGGTATTCTGGCTCGTACACGAGAAGGCGGAAGTCGCCGCCGAGCTTCTCAATCAGCTGGTAGCCGCTAACAGCTCCATTACGAGCAGCAGCAGTTCCTTGATAGGCAGCTCGGCGCAGTCGATCGGAGGCAGCACCGGATTGGTTGGTTCGACCAGTACCTATACGGGACCGACCACGATTGTCCCCAACGTGCGACTCAATGCACTGGTCGTGCAAGGCAAGCCGCAGGACATTCTGTTCATTGAACAGATGCTGCCCATTATCGACCGCGAACACGGCCCAGAGGATGTCCAGACCTCGGGCAAACCAAGACTGATTCAGGTGGTCAACACGCCGGCGGAAGAAATTGCGAATGTCGTGAAACAGGTGTACGCCGACCGTATTGCGACCACCGGATCGGATCGTCAGCGCAGCGGCGGCGGCGGAGGTGGGCCGGAAGAATTCTTCCGTGCGTTACGCGGCGGCGGCAGCCCGTTTTCTTCGGGCTCGAGTTCCCGCCGCGACACGCGCACCGGGGAAGCACCCAAGATGAGCATTGGTGTGGATGCGCGCAGCAATTCGATTGTGGTCAGTGCACCCGATCCGCTGTTCGCGGAGGTCGAGGCCTTGGTCAAGCAGTTGGACTTCGAGGGGGCCCAGACGGACGACGCCATCGCCGTGGTCTCGATCAAGAACTCGAATGCCACCGTGATGCAGAAAGGGCTGGCCTCGATGACGGGTGGCCAGGTGAATGCCACGACGAGCGGTTCGAGCGGATCCTCGTCGAGTTCCCGACCCGGCACCAGTTCCAGTCCGTCTTCCGGTTCTTCGTCCAGCTTCGACGACTTTCGTCGGCGGATGGAGGCCTTCCGGGCGATGCAAGGCGGGGGCGATGGGGGAGGCTTCCGCGGGTTTGGCGGAGGTTTTGGAGGGCCGGGGGGATTTGGCGGCGGAGGACCAGGCGGTTTCTCGGGGCGCAGCTTTGGTGGTGATCGCGGTGGCGGAGACCGAGGCGGCGGAGACCGGGGCGGTGGGGACCGGGGCGGCGGAGACCGAGGGGGACGGGGGCGGTAGCCCTGCTCGCGAGAGTGGCCCGCCGGGACCCGGCGGCACCCCGACTGATCCGTCGACAGCGGTCCGCTTGGCTCGAATCGTTCCCCCACCTCGGGTGTACGATGGGGGCGGGCTTGAGGCGCTCCCACCCAGTCCAGGGGGATTGCGCTCCGATGGTCGCGCGTTGACCCCATCCGTGTCTTTCCACCCTCACACCGGACAAGATTTCGCGTGCGCAGCGATACTCTGAGCCGTTTAAGAAGCGGCTTCCGGCACGCGGTTCCGACCGAAACGGCGCCCACCATTCCGGTGAAGGGGAAGAGCTGAGTGGCGGGTCGGCAAGATTTGCAATTCCCGTTATGCGTCAATAAGTTAAGAGTACGACATTCGACGAAACTTCGGTGAACGGTCCGGGTTGAATGAAAGCGGTTGGCAGAAGTCTGTCAACGGTGCCGGTTCACGGCGACGCGGAGTCGTTATTTCCAGGTTTCAGGAGATTCGGTTCATGGTGCGATCTCAGGTGCGAATGGTGCTCGGCGTAGCCCTGTTGGGGCTGGTTTGTGCTCCTGCGTTGTACGCGCAACCCGGAGGTGGGCGGTTTGGCGGTGGTCCCGGTGGCTTCGGCGGGCCCGGATTCGGAGGTGGCGGCGGGCTGGCCGGCTTGCTGCAGCGCCGGGACGTGCAGGAGGAGTTGGAGCTGTTGGACGACCAGAAGCAGCAGTTGACGGCGCTAGCCGAGAAGTCACGTGAGCGGATGAGCGAAATGTTCCGTCGCGGCGGCAACGACGGCGGGAACCGCGACGAGTTGCGCGACCGGATGCGTCAGTTTACCTCGGAAATCACTGCCGAGGTCGAAAAGGTACTGCTCCCGCACCAAATGAAGCGGCTGCGTCAAATCGAGGTACAAAGCCGGATGCGATTCGGTTTGGGGCTGGGAGGCGAAATGGCCTCGCAGCTGGGCCTGTCCGAGTCGGAACAAGAAACGCTGCGGAACAAGGCCCGGGATTTGGAACAGGAAATGGCCAAGAAGACGGCGGAGCTCCGCCGTCAGTACCAGGAGCAGCTGATCGCCCAGTTGTCGCCGGCGCAGCAGGCGCAGGTAAAGGAAATGGTGGGCGAGCCGTTTGAATTCAAGGATGAGCCTGGACAGGGCGGCCCTGGCGGTCCGGGTGGTTTCTTCGGCGGTCGCGGCCAGCGTGGCGGCGACGGCGGCGGTGATCGGCCCCGTCGTCCGAACAACTGAAAACTGGCGGAGGGGTGGACGCCGGCATGCGTTGACGTGGAGGCAGGGAAGGGGGTGACCCGCCCACCCCCTTCCCCCCCGTTTACGAGGCTTGGGAATAGTTTGCGGCGCTGTGGCGGGAAAGAGTGGATGAGGGAATGGAAGCAGGCGAAATCTTGCTGCGTCGGGGGCTCCTCGATAAGCGGCAATTGGACATCGCGCGGACGAAGATCCAGGACGGGGCAAGCGTCCTGGACGCGGCGGTAGCATTGGGTTACGTCCAGGAGGAGGAAGCTCTCCAGGCAATCGCTCACGAGGTCGGGCTGGACTATGTCGATCTGAATGATGCGGAAATCGATTTGTCGCTGCTGAAGAACTTTCCGACAAAGCTGATCCATCGCCAGTCGCTGTTTCCGCTGCGTCGAAGTAACGGGCACCTGGTCGTCGCGACGAGCGATCCCTTCGACCTGTATCCGATCGACGAAGTTGCGTCGGCGACGGGACTGTCGGTCACGCCCGTTCTGGCGGGGCGCGGGGAGATCGCCAAGCTGATCAAGCGCCATCTGGGCGTGGGCAGTGAGACCGTCGAAGGCCTCATGGAGGCGAAGGTCGACGAAGGCGACGTGGAACTGTTGAGCGGCATCGAGGCCGACGGTTCCGAGCTGTCGGAGATGGCGCAAGAGGCGTCCGTTATCCGGCTGGTCAATGAGATCCTGCTGGAAGCGATAGAGACGCGGGCCAGCGACGTGCACATCGAATCCCAGGCGGGCGGATTGCGAGTCCGCTACCGCGTCGATGGCGTGCTGCAGACGCAGCCTATGCCCGCGGAACTCCATCGGTTCTCCGCCGCGATCATCAGCCGCATGAAGATCATGGCGCGGTTGAACATCGCCGAGAAGCGGCTGCCCCAGGACGGGCGGATGAAACTGAAAATTGCCGGCCGTGAAGTCGACGTGCGTGTTTCGGTAATTCCGATGATCCACGGCGAAGGGCTGGTGCTGCGTATTCTCGACAAAGGCGCGATGAAGTTCGACCTGAAGTCGCTGGGGATGGAGGTCGAAACGTACGAGATCTTCCGTCAGCTGATCGATCTGCCACACGGTATCGTGCTGGTCACGGGCCCCACCGGATCGGGTAAGACCACCACGCTGTACAGTGCTCTGGTCGAGATCAACAGCCCGGGAATCAAGATCGTTACGACCGAGGACCCGGTCGAGTATCAGCTCGAGGGCATCAACCAGATCCAGGTCCACTCGAAGATCGGCCTGACGTTCGCTCACTCATTACGCAGCATTCTGCGACATGATCCCGATGTTGTGCTGGTGGGCGAAATCCGCGACCTGGAGACGGCGGAGAATGCGATCCAGGCGTCGCTGACGGGGCACTTGGTGTTCAGCACCTTGCACACGAACGACGCCGCCGGCGCGTACACGCGTATGATCGATATGGGCGTCGAGCCGTTTCTGGTGGCAACCACGGTCGAGGGTGTCATGGCCCAGCGGCTGGTGCGGCGGCTCTGCCGGCACTGTAAGCAGCCGTGGACGCCGGAGCGGGACGAATTGCCACGAGATTTCCCCTGGGACGACATTCAGGGACCGCTGCAGAAGGCGGTGGGATGCCGGCAATGTCGCCAGACTGGATACAGTGGACGGTTGGGCATTTACGAGTTGATGGTCACCACGGACGACATTCGCCAGTTGGCCCACGACGGCGTCAGCACATGGAAGATCAAACAGGCCGCGGTCGAACAAGGGATGCTTACGCTGCGCACGGATGGGTGGCGCAAGGTGTTGCGCGGGGAAACTTCGGTCGACGAAGTGCTAACGGCCACGAAGGGGGACGTCCACATCTCGTTGAAGTCGTCGTCGCACGCGTCCGCGTGATACGGGAAGATACCGGCAGGTAGCCATGAGTGATTTTGCATACGTAGCCCGCAACATGCGGGGAGAACGCATCGCCGGGGTCGTGCAGGCCGGCAGCGAGCGAGAAGCCATTGCGATGCTTGCCTCGCAGTCGCTGTTTCCCGTGACGGTGGGCGTCCAGAAGGCCGCGAACAATTTCCGCTTCGAGAGGAAAGTTGGCGGCCAGTTGATGGCTATCACGTACGGCCAACTCGCCTCGCTGATGCGCAGCGGCGTCCCTCTGCTGAAGTCGATTGCGGTCATCCGCGATCAAACGTCCCATACCGGATTGAAAAAGGTCCTGGAGGATGTGCACCGTCGCGTGGAGGACGGGGCGACGCTGGCCGACGCCATGTCGCGCTATCCTAAGGTGTTCAGCGAATTGTCGGTCAACATGGTGCGGGCCGGCGGCGAAGGCGGCTTCCTGGAAGAAGCCCTCGATCGCGTGGCGAAGTTCACGGAACAATACGAGGACTTGAAGGGTCGCACGGCGGGAGCCTTGGCTTATCCGATCTTTTTGGGTGTCGTGGGCAGCGTAATCGTTACCGTGCTGATCGTATTCTTCGTACCCCGATTCGGAGCAGTCTTCGAGAGCTTGCGGGCGCGGGGAGAAATGCCGGCACTGACGGAAGGCCTGCTGTGGTTCAGCGAGACGCTGCGGAGTATGTGGCTTTTCGCCCTGCTCACGGTTATCGGGTTGGTGGTGGTGATTCGGGCTCGGCTGGCGACCGACCAAGGGCGACGATTGTCCGACGCGGTCAAGATTCGCCTGCCCATTCTCGGTACTGTGTTCCTGCACCTGGCCGTCGCCCGCTTTTGCCGCGTGCTGGGTACGATGCTTCGCAATGGCGTGCCGATCCTCAAGTCGCTCGATGTCAGCCGCGACGCAGCAGGGAATCGCGTGTTGGCCGAGGCAATCCGGGACGCGTCAGAAAACATTTCCGGGGGTCAATCCCTGGCCACTCCCTTGCGCGCGTGCGGCCACTTCCCGGCCACGGTTGTCGAAATGATCTCAGTCGCGGAAGAGTCGAATACGCTGGATACGGTGCTCGTCGAGATAGCTGACGGCCTCGAGGCCCGCACCCAGCGCAATCTGGAACTCGCCGTGCGGTTGTTGGAACCGCTGATGCTGTTGATCCTGGCCGGTGTCGTCCTGATCGTCGTCCTGGCGCTGCTGCTACCGGCGATCAAGATGAGCACCACCATGTAGTTTTTTCGGTAGCCACGCTCGCCCGAGCGTGGGCGGGAATTTCCCAATCCCGCCGAGCAAAACGAGCTAGTCGAATCAAATCGAAATCAATAACCACCAGGAATTGGAGGAGAACAACGATGAAACGGAAGATGCGAAAACCAGCGCGACATTCGGGTTTTACGCTGCTGGAAGTGTTGTTGGTGTTGGTGATCTTGATTGTGCTCACGTCGGCCGTGGGGGTGAACGTGTTGAATGCCCAGAAGCGTGCCATGCGCAATGCGGCGATCGCACAGATGGGCTTATTCAAGAACATGCTTACCGACTACCACATGGACATGAGCAGTTACCCCACCACGGACCAGGGG
>JBFWYF010000408.1:0-6663 GCA_050186685.1 Pirellulaceae bacterium | reverse complement strand
CAGGCACTCGGTGGGATTGAGTTGACAGATCGAGGACCGCCGAAGCGGTCCGCCGCTTCTCACGAAGCGGCACGCTGCTCCCGGCAAGGGCGTGTTGGGAAACGCAGCTCCGAGACACGACGCCCGTTGAGGAGCCGAAGGAAATGGCAACCAAGAAGACGACCGCGACGCGATCGACCAAGGCGAAGTCGGCAGGCACCAAGGCCAAGACGACTGCGAAGCGGTCGACGAAGGCTCGCAGCACCGCCAAGAAGAAGTAGCTGCGAGAAGCAGCCGCGGTCGGCATCAACGGTGCGTGGCGAGCCATCGGTTCGTCCGTTCCAGAATACAACGAGAAAGGCCGGGCATGACTCACCAGTCATGTACCGGCCTAAATAGTTGGTAGATGGGTCGTTCTGCGGACAGTGGGCGATGGACGCGCACCAAGCCGCGGCATTACACTACCACTAGTAGCGAAACCCGCCCAACGGATCCCCAACTGATTGTGGACCAAATCGGTCAGTCTCTTCGCTGGTTGATTCCGGTGAAGGGGTCCGGGGAGGGGGTTCAGCTTTCCGCGTCAGTTTCAGGATTGGTCGTTCTCTACCGTTTGTCACCTTTACACCTGCCTTGTCACAGCCCACCCCCACTCCGGTCAAATTTGAAGATCTTCAGCTTTCGCGGACGACGCTGGCCGCCTTGCGCGCGGCGGGTTACGCGGAGCCCACTCCCGTGCAGGCGGGGGTGATTCCCCAAGCGCTGGATGGAAACGACGTGATTGCCCAGGCCCGCACCGGGACGGGCAAGACCGCGTCGTTCGTCATTCCCGTGCTGGAAGATCTCGAGCCCGCTCGCGACGTCCCGGGTGTGCAGGCACTCGTGCTGGTTCCCACGCGCGAGCTCGCCGTGCAGGTCCGGGATGAGTTCGTCAAACTGGCTCAGGGCCGCCGCATCCACTGCGTCGCGGTCTACGGCGGCAAACCGTTTCGCGCGCAGGCCGAGAAGCTGCGGCGGGGTGCACAGGTCGTGGTCGGTACTCCGGGCCGACTACTCGACCACCTCGGACGGCGCACGTTGAATCTCGACAGCCTGTGGTGGGTGGTGCTGGATGAGGCGGACCGCATGCTTGACATCGGTTTTCGGCCCGACATCGAACGGATCCTGCGCCGCTGTCCGGAGGAGCGTCAGACGCTGTTGCTCAGTGCGACGGTGCCTCCGGCCATACAGCGGTTGGCGCAGAAGTACATGTTCGAGCCCGTGACCTTGGACCTATCGCCGGAGGATGTATCGGTCGAGACGATTGAGCAGTTGTATTTCACGGTGGATCGCGAGCGGAAATACGATCTGTTGCTGCGCCTTTTACGGCGCGAGCAGCCTCAGCAGGCCATTATCTTCTGTCGCACCAAGCGCGGGACGGAGCGGTTGTATCAACGTCTGGAGAAGAAACTGGAAAGCGTGGCCGGGATCCACGGAGACATGCAGCAGCAGGCTCGGGACCGCGTCATGGGCCGATTCCGTCAGGGGAAGCTCCGGATTCTGGTGGCGACCGACGTGGTGGGGCGCGGAATCGATGTGTCCGGCATTTCCCACATCATCAACTTCGACATCCCGGAGTTCTGCGACGACTACGTACATCGCGTCGGCCGCACGGGCCGCATGGGTCGCGAGGGGGTGGCATATACGTTCGTCAGCCCCGAAGAAGGTCCCCAGCTGACGCGGATCGAGCAGCGCATCAACCGGCAATTGAAGCGGGATCATTTCGAGGACTTCAATTTCGCCGTTTCGGAAGTCGTGGAAGTACAGGCCGAGGAACAGGACGCGCCGCCCCCCGTCTCGGACTCGATTGCGAAACGCCCCGTCAAACGGTACCGGCGCGCGCTCTAAATCATCTGGATCCCGCCGAGGGACCGCATCGCCCTATGGATCTGCTACAGCGACTGATCAGTTGGGGAATGTCGCTGCAAGCGCTCCCTTGGCTGACGCTGACGGCCCTGTTCGCTCCCCTGGCGATGCTCGCGGCCTGGAAACGCATTTTTCCCAGCTTGCGCCTGCTCGTGTTGATGATGTTCCCGAGCGCCCTGACTTTCGTGCTCTTGTACCTGCCGGACCTGTTCCTGATCGTGGCGGCACTGGACATCCTGGTCGTGCTGGTCGGCTTCTTCGACTTGTGCACCTTGCCGGGCGCTCGGGCTTTTGAGACCGAGCGATCGGTATCGCGTATCGCCTCGCTCAAGAGTCCCCATCGCGTCACGTTGGTCGTCACGAATCAGTCCGGGCGCAGTTTCTCCATCTGCCTGCGCGACGATGTCCCCGCGGAGTTTCAGTGCGAGCCGGAGGAATTCGAAGTCCGCCTGGAACGGCGCAGCCGCGCCACGATGCATTACGATTTTCGCGCCAACCGCCGCGGTGCGTTCCGCTTTGCCCACGTCTTTTTACAGGTCCGCAGCCGCTGGGGCCTTTGGCGGCGGTTTCTCACGTATACCGTCCCGTCCGAGGTTCACGTCTACCCGGACATGAACCAGCTTCGCGAGTACGCGGTGCTGGCCCGGACCAACCGGCTCAGCCTGATGGGCGTGCGCCGGACGCGCCGCATCGGACAGGACAACGAGTTCGAGCGGTTGCGCGATTACACGCTGGACGACAATTACAAGTACATCGACTGGCGCAGCACGGCGAGGCGGAATCGGCTGACGGTCAAGGATTTCCAGTCGAACCAGAGCCAGCGGTTGATTTTTCTGCTGGACTGCGGACGCATGATGACGAACGAATCGGCTGGGCTCAGCCTGCTGGACCACGCGCTGAACGCCATGCTGATGCTGAGTTTCGTCGCGTTGCGACAAGGAGACTCCGTGGGGGCGATCTGCTTCTCGGACCAAGTGCATCACTATGTACCGCCGCGAGGCGGCATGGCCCAGATGAATCGCCTGCTGCATTCGGTTTTCGATCGGTTTCCTCGCCTCGTGGAGTCGCGTTACGATGACGCCTTCCTGCACCTCGACTCCCACTGCAAGAAGCGATCCCTGGTGATTCTGATCACGAACCTGATCGACGAGGTGAACGCGCATCAGGTGCAGCAGTACCTGGGTGTGCTGGCGGGGCGGCATCTGCCACTCGGCGTGTTGCTGCGCGATCACCGCCTGTTCGATGCGGCCGACGCACCGCTGACGAGCGAGGGGGCGTTGTATCGGGCGGCGGCCGCCGCCGACATCCTGACGTGGCGCCACCAGGTTCTGACCAACCTCCAGCATCGCGGCGTGCTGGCGCTGGACGTCTTTCCCGAGCAGATGACGGCTCCGCTGGTCAACAACTATCTCGAGATCAAAGCGCGGCACTTGCTGTAGCGCGATGGGGCCAGCGTCGGAGCGCGCGATCGATGGCTCAGGGTACCGGCGATTCGTGCACGGCCGCGCCTTGGGGCGATTCGACAGCGTGGCAGCGTACGAGATGTTCGCCGTGCCAGACCGGAGGCGGCGAAACGCGGCGGCAAACTTCCATGGCCAGCGGACAGCGCGGATGGAAGTGGCAGCCGCTCGGAGGATCGATGGGACTGGGCACATCTCCTGCCACCACGCGCCGCGGGGTCCGGCGATCCGGGTCCATGCTGGGCACCGACGCGAGCAGCGCCTGGGTGTAGGGGTGCAGCGGCCGGCGATACAGCTCCTGACTCGAAGCCAGTTCTACGATTTCGCCGAGATACATGACGGCCACCCGGTCGGAAATATATTCGACGACGGACAGATCGTGCGAGATAAACAGGTAGGTGAGATGGAACTCGTCCTTTAAGTCATTGAGCAGGTTGATGACCTGGGACTGAATGGAGACGTCAAGGGCCGAAATGGGTTCATCCAGTACGATGAAGCGGGGGTGGAGCGCGAGGGCTCGGGCAATGCTGATCCGCTGGCGTTGGCCACCGGAGAATTCGTGCGGATAGCGATGGAGGAACGTGGGATCGAAGCCGACCTTGACGGCAAGCTCTTCCGCGCGTCTTCGCCGCGCGGCGGCGTTACCGAAGCGATGGATCACCAGCCCTTCCTCGATAATCGCGCGCACCGTCATGCGGGGATTCAGGGAACTATAGGGATCCTGAAATACGATCTGCATGTCGCGGCGCAGTGTCCGAAGGGCGCGCCCTTGCAGGCGCGTGATGTCGCGGCCTTCAAAAAGGATCTTTCCGCCGGTGGGTTCCTGCAACCGCAGCAGGGTGCGCCCGACGGTGGTCTTGCCGCAACCGCTTTCGCCAACCAATCCGAGAATTTCGCCCGGGGCAATGGAGAACGAGACGCCCTGGACGGCCTTCACATGACCGATGGTACGTTGCAGCAGTCCGCGGCGAACCGGGAAGAATTTCTGCAGGTCGACGACTTCAACGAGTGGGACTGACATGGGCGGCACAAAGGTTCCTGTCGGCAGGTTGCTCAAGTTTCCCGCTGGAAATCATCGAGCACCGACGAACCCGCGTCGAGCGCTGCTCGGATTCGTTCGGCAAAGTGGCAACTGGCCGTATGCTGCTCTCCAACCTGGCGCAGCCGAGGTTCCTCGTCGCGGCAGACCGGCTCAGCGTACGGGCAACGGGGATGAAACCGGCACCCGGCAGGGAACCGGAGCGGACTGGGGACGGTTCCGCTGATCTGATTCAGCCGCTCGGACTTCGTCATGCCCACCCGCGGGCGCGACGCAAACAGGCCCAGCGTGTACGGGTGGTGGGGACGTGCGAACAGCTGTCGGGTCGGCGCCCGTTCGACGATCCGAGCGGCGTACATGACCGCTACCTCGTCCGCCATCTCGGCCACGATGCCGAGATCGTGCGTGATCAGGAGAACGGACATGCCGTTCTCCTGCTGCAGATCGCGCAGCAGATCCAGGATCTGTGCCTGGATCGTGACGTCGAGGGCCGTAGTCGGCTCGTCGGCAATCAGCAGCGACGGCTGGCAGGCCAAGGCCATGGCAATCATGACCCGTTGTCGCATACCGCCTGACAATTGATGTGGATACTCATCCATCCGCTGTTCGGGAGCAGGTATCCGCACTTTGCGGAGCAACTCAAGGGCGCGCTGCTTTGCTTCCCGGCGATTGACCGATTCGTGGAGCCGGATGGCTTCCACGATCTGCGAGCCGAGCGTGAACACGGGATTGAGTGAGGTCATGGGCTCCTGAAAGATCATGGCGATCTTCCCGCCACGGACGCGCCGCATCTGCGTTTCCGGCAGCCTCAGCAGGTCCACGGTCTTCCCCGCGTCGTGCAACAGAACTGAGCCGGCCACGATCTGGCCCGGGCGTGCGACCAGACGCATCAGGGACATGGCCGTCACCGACTTGCCGCAGCCCGATTCGCCGACGAGCCCGAGCGTCCGGCCACGCGGAATCGCCAGCGACACGTGGTCGACCGCCTTGACCGTTCCTTCCTCCGTAAAGAAGTGCGTGCTCAGGTCGTTGATTTCGATCAGCGGCTCAGCCATGGTGTCGATCCTACTTCCCTGCCTCACGGAGGCGCGGGTCGGTCGCTTCCTGCAGGCCTTCCCCGATCAAGTTGAATGCGAGCACCGTCAGAAAAATCGCCGCGCCAGGAAACAACGTCAGCCACCAGAGTTGCAGATTCGAGCGCCCGGCATTCAACAGCGTGCCCCAACTCGGATTGGGCGGGGGAGCGCCGAACCCCAGAAAGCTCAGCGCGCTCTCCACCAGGATCGCCGACGCAATCCCGAAACTGATGGGCACCAGCACCGGAGCCAGCGCATTGCGGAGGATGTGGTGGAACATGATGCGGAACTGCCCGGCACCCAACGCGCGAGCGGCAGTGACATACTCCATGGTCCTCAGCTTGATGAATTCCGCTCGCATCAGCCGGGCGATACTGGTCCAGCTGGTCGCGCCGATGACGGCCATCAGGTGCCAGATGGTAGGCTTCTCAAGTACCGCCAGCAGCGCGAGAATCAGAATCAGCGTCGGAATGCACATGACCAGTTCGACGAACCGGCTGAGCAGGATATCCATCCAGCCGCCGAAATATCCCGCCAGGGCGCCCACCAGGATCCCAATCGAGGCGGCAATGCCGGTGGATACGAACCCGACCAGGATGGCGATGCGTGCCCCGTGCACCATCTGGGCGAACACATCAAAGCCGGCCTGGTTGGTGCCAAACAGGTTGAACCGATTGGGACGTCCCTGATCGCCGCTGGGATTGCCCGGCCTTCCCTCCCACTCGTCCGCTCGCACACGCCGAAACGGATCCTGGTAAACGAGCGGCCAGATCGCCCAACTCTCCGGGTCCTTTTCGCGCAGATTGCGCGGATAGATTTTGCGAAACTTGTCTCGGAAGAAAACGGGGTTCTCCCACTGCGGCAGGAAATAGCCCAGCGCAGGAAAGTACACCTCGCCCTTGTACCGGCAGGCAACCGGTTTGGTGCCGGCAATAGCCGGCGAAAGCAACGCGACCAGTCCGAGAGTCATGACGTACAGCAAGGCGCAGACGGCCATCTTTCGCCGCCGGAATCGCCGCCACGTCTCCGACCAGAACCCTCGGCTGGTGCCTGGCATGTCCGCTGTTGACTGAGTCATCCCTGCCGTCGCCCTCTCAAGAGTAGGTCACGCGCGGATCGACGATCGCGTACAGGATGTCGGCCAGCAGCTGTCCGGCGAGCGTCATCAAGGCGAAGATGAGCGTCAGCGCCATGATCACGGGATAGT
>JBFWYF010000407.1:0-6665 GCA_050186685.1 Pirellulaceae bacterium | reverse complement strand
CCTTTACTGGACGGAAACGTTGCACTCCCACGCCGGCTACGGGATCGACGATCCTTTCGATGCCGATGTCGCCGCCTCGCAACGCGTGCGCAACCAGTTTTTCTTCGGCAACATTATTTATGATGTCTCGAAGAACCTTCAGCTTGGATTCGAAGTGTCCCAGTGGCAGACGGCCTACTCGAATCCATTGCTGGGCGACAACAGTGCGTGGGTAGTGCATAGCCGCGTCCAGCTGAAGTTCTAAGGTCTTGAGGTTAGTGGCGTCCTTAGCTGATCGGAGCAGGGGTCAGTCCAGTTCTTGTACGCCGCCGCCGCTAACCGTAAGCACCTGCCCGCTCACCCATGCCGACGCGGGGACCGCCAAGTACAAGGCTGCGGCGGCGATGTCGGCACCTTCGCCAAGCCGCCCCAAAGGTGTGTGCTTGAGCATCGCGTTCTCGACTTCTGGCGTCAGCACACTGGCAAGGGCGGCGGTGCGGATGGCCCCCGGCGCGATGGCGTTAACCCGGATGTTATCCGCCCCAAGGTCGAATGCCATATTGCGAGTGAGGTGATCGACCGCCGCCTTCGACGCCCCGTAGGAGCACATCCGCTTGTTCTTGTTGGTACCTGCCATTGAACTGATGTTGATGATCGCCCCGCCGCCCGCAGGTGTGGGTGGGCCAGTTGACTCAGCCGGAACAGAGAAAACAAGTTGAGCTGAAACGCCCACTCGAAATCACCAATCGGCATGCCGAAGGGCTTCGGTCCGCCGCCGCCGGCGTTGTTTACCAGAATGGTGAGCTTGCCGAATTCCGTCACCACCCGTTCGACCACCGCCACCCGCTCGGTCTCGTTGGTCACGTCGAGTTTCAGGCCGACCGTCTTGTAGCCGAACTCGCGGCATTCGGCGGCGACGGCTTCAGCATCGACCTGCTTCATATCGGTACAGGCGACGGCGGCACCAGCCTCGGCGTACATCAGACAAATTGCCTTACCGATGCCGGCTCCGCCGCCCGTGACGAGGGCTGCGTGGCCCTCCAGAGAGAATAGGTCTTGCACGCTCATGCTTGTGCTCACTTGTCGTTCGAGTTCTCGAAAGCCTTGCCGCCGGCCTAGTAGGCCGTCCATCCGCCGTCGGTGGCCATTGCCAGGCCAGTCAGGTTGGCGGCGTCGGCAGAGAGCAAGAACAGAATAATGGCCGCTTGCTCCCAAGGGGTCGAGCCGCGTTTGTCGGGGTCGGCCATTTGCAACAGGCTCTGCGACTTCGCCCCGGCCATCGACGACCCTGCCCCTTGCTCCATCGCCCACTTCACGAACTCATAGGCTCGGAACACCATGGGCGTATCAGTCTGAGCCATGTTCACCGAGTTCAGCCGGATGCCATGCGGGGCGTAGTCGATAGCCGCGTTTCGAGTGAGGCCGATGACAGCGTGCTTACTGGCCGAGTACGCCGGGTTGCCGGGCAGTCCGGTCAGGCCGGCGATGGAACCGATGTTCACAATTGCGCCGCCAGTTCCTTGCGTGACCAGTTGCCGCAACTCCGCGCGCAACGAAACGAACATGCTGGTGATGTTATTGGCGAACACTGTGTCCCAATAAGCGTCGGTTGCCTGGTGAACTGCTGCCGGGAGGAGCGACTTCTGATTGGCGAAGTCGGGCGGGGCAGCTGGGTCCGTACCGTCCATCACTCCAGCGGCGTTCAACGCCAGGTCGAGCTTTCCAAAGTGCCGCAGGCACTCGGCCACCATGAGATCAGCCTGGTCGGGTTTAGACACATCCGCGATCAAAGCAACGGCCTTGCCGCCGGCAGCCGTGATTTGCTCTACGGTTTGGTGCACTTCCGACACTTTACGATCGACGCAGAGAACGCATGCTCCCTCGCGGGCGGCACGGATGGCGGTACAGCCGCCGATACTGCCGACGGCAGCCCCGGTGACGAGAAGCACCTTTCCAGCAAAGCGGTTGGGAGTGAACGCAGTCGGATCGACCGTTGGCATGGCGTGCATGAGTATCTCCATAGGTCACTTAAGGGGATCAGCGACAGCGGTTCCGACAGTCCCCGGTAGCGCCAAGCTTATTGTCACTTCTCCGGGCGAGGTGTGAGTGTGCCGCCCTTCTGCCGCGGTGGATAGTCCTTGAGCGTCTTCATGTGGGCGGCCAGTGCATCCTGTACCTGCCCGCCCCACGCCACGCCGAGCTTCATGGCGATGTCATTGTTCTTCTGACCGTCGTGCCGTTCGAAAGGGTCCATGCGCAGGTTGAACACTAGCGCGGCCGGCTTGTTGTAGTCAAAGAAACCATCGCGGGTCTGGAAGTGCGACTTCCAGTTCCCAATGCGAATGGCGCAGAGGTCGGCTTCGTTGTAGAAGTACACGATGTTCCGCGCCGACGCTGCATTGCCTGTCCAGTGCGCCAGATTGTTGACCCCATCGATGTGGACGTTATGCGATGTTCGCAGTTGTTGCGCGACATCGGGCACGCCTGCGGCTGCCGCCAGCGTGGTGAAGACATCGAGCTGCTCCTGAATTCCATTGGATACCTTTCCTGCAGCAATCTTCGCCGGCCAGCGGACCAGAAACGGCACTCGCACTCCGCCTTCCCAGGTAGTGGCCTTTTCACTGCGGAACGGCGTCGCCCCGCCATCCGGCCACCAGGATGCCATAGCCCCGTTGTCCGTGGTATAGATCACGATCGTGTTCTCAGCGATCCGCAACTCATCGAGCGTCTTCAGCAACTCGCCAACCTGCATGTCGTGCTCGATCATCCCGCTGCCGTAGATGTCCAATTCAGAGGAGTGCGGGGCGGCTAACTTCTCCCGCCCCGGCCGTAGACGGGTGTAGATGTGCATCCGGGTTGGTGCGTACCAGGCAAAGAACGGTTCGCCCGATTTGGTCGCGTCGCCCATGAACTTCTTTGTGCGGTCGAGGAACTCGTCGTCCGCCGTTTCCATCCGCTTCTTAGTAAGCGGGCCGGTGTCCTTGATCGTCTGCTTACCCACCCGTCCGAAGCGGCCGTCTACGGTTGGGTCGTCCTTCTCAGACGCCTTGCAGTCGAGCACTCCGCGGGGGCGGTAGCGGTCGTCGAAGCCTTTGTCTTTCGGCCAATCGCCCAGCTCAGGTTCCTCCTCGGTATTGAGGTGGTACAAGTTGCCGTAGAACTCGTCGAACCCGTGAACGGTCGGCAGGTGCTCGTTTCGGTCGCCCAGGTGGTTCTTGCCGAACTGACCGGTTCTATATCCCTGCTTCTTCAGCACCTCAGCAAGAGTCGGGTCGCGTTTGTCCAGCCCGATGGGTGAGCCGGCCATGCCAACCGTGGTCAACCCGGTGCGAATCGGCAGCTGCCCGGTGATGAGGGCGGCGCGACCCGGCGTACAGGTGGGTTGAGAATAGTGGTCCGTGAACAGCATCCCTTCCTTGGCGATGCGATCAATATTCGGCGTTGGGACCATCATTCCGTGGCTGTAAGCCCCGACGTTCCAATATCCGACATCATCGGGCATGATGATCAGGATGTTTGGTTTGCCCAACTTCTGATCTCCACCCTTGGCCGATTGAGCCGCCTGTGTCTCGGCGGACTGGGCATTCGGCATCTCCGCGTGGAAAATGACCGCAAGGGTCAGCCCCATCGTGAATAACCAGGCAACGGCAGAATCCTTTGACGGTTTTCGGTATTTTCGCATGGAAATGCCTTCTCCTATGGCAGACTGGATCAAGAGCTGGTGAACCCGCCCTAGTTTACCAACTACTCTAACTCTCTTGAACGGATCGAAAATCTCCACTTCATGCACCACTTTCGCGGATGTCGAGAGTTGAAATGTACTGGGGCGTCACAGGTTGAACGCTATCGTCATGTCGCAGTAGATCTGGTTCCAACCCGAGAATGGCCCCAGGAAAGTTCAACCGCGTCTTATTGCCCCGACTGCCCCGGTTAAGGCATTGTGCCATTACCCTCGAACCGGCGAAGCGACTTTGGCCATGAATCGGTAGTCGGGAAAACGTCCGATTACCCTGGTCAATTCGAGCCGTGTTAATTTTGATCACAAGACGGCAAGTCCTTGTGCTACATTAACTAACCAACGCGACCACTGCCGCAGCGGCCCCGAAAAAAGTTCAATAGACGTCCTGTCACCCCGACTGACCGGGGTCATTATGGACGCCGGTGTGGATTTTGTAAGTTCGGTTGACAAAACGGCTTGCGGCAATCACGGGTCGCGAAGTGTCATCGACTCCGGTAATGCAAATGGTATGCGCTTCCGGGTGTTGACTGTTTGTGTCGGTCGTATTGACTGTGGTGGTGCTCATAGCTGCAGGAGGAAGGTTGCGACCTGATCCCACACTTGCGTCCTTGCACCAAGCGAGATGGCCACGCTGACGGCCGTGATGGCTGCGAATCCGGCGGCAAGCCAGCGGTCAAATGATTTGAACACGATACATTTGGCCGCGAGCACAATGGCGACGAGAATCGTCTGCATGAGGAAACCACTGAACATCGTTTCCCACCAGGTGCCGGCGTAAAGCGCATTCAGCGGTGTCATGCGCCCCAGGGCGGCACCCATGATGGACAAGGATGCCATCAGCATCATCGGACGATGCACCTCGGGGCGACGACGATACGCCACCCCCAGTAGGACAAACAGCCCAAAGACCGGGATGCTAAGCACGGGAACAGCCATAAATTCCTTGGGAGCCAGACCGAACACCTGCAAATCGGGTGGGGTTACCCGCGCGGCCTCGATGCCGATCCGCAATCCGGTGATGACGATTGCAGCAGCAAGCACCGCACCGAAGACGCCGAGTTTCATGTGAAGGCGTTTGCGTCCTGTGCCGATCAGCAGCGGTTGCATCACGGCCAAAAGCATCCAGAGCGTCATGAGGCAGGCATGGGTGATGACGAGCGTTCGGATTGGCGGCGCGAGCGGGCGGCCGGGATAAGCCTGTCCGTGCAGATAGAAGAGTTGAAAGCCGACGAACATGATCACCAGCAGACCCAACGAAGTCACCGAATAGAACCAGCGACTACGGGAGGGTATGCTTAGTAAAGGTGATGCGGAAGCGCTCATGGGTGAGTGTTACTTTCGATGTGTTTTTGATGAACATGTCGTGACGAAGTGGCCTTACGCTTCCGTTCAGAGGGCACACGAACGGCATTGGTCGAAGGATGAAACCTGCGCTTCGTGCGTTCCACTGCAACGGGTTAGATGCCGCTGTTTGCCTAATTTCTCATAGCGTCTTGAGAAAGGCTATCAACGCCCGTTTGTCTTCGGCCGAAAGCTGCAAGCCGAACTCGTGGCCTTTCACGGCACGGGTCTTACTGCCTATCCCTTTGAAGCCTGTCGGCACATAGTCGTCTTTCAACCGATTCGGATCGAACCAGTCTTCGAGCGTGGCAACCGAACCGTTATGTTCAAACGGCCCGCGGTACCACACGCCTTTCAGCGAAGGGACTTTGTAGTAGCCGGTAACGGATGCAATCACATCGTCGCGGGACTATGTCGATGCTATTCTTGAGGCTGGGTCGGGTTCTGCGCCGCAGCAGGCGCTAATGGCGTACCTGGAAACGGACGGAGTGTTTCGGCGCTGCCGCCATCCAGCGTTCGGACACGAATCCGATGAAAGACGTATTCGTTGCCGCCTGGAAAAATCCAAAGGCTTAGACGGCGGTGATGGAGGAAAACTTCGTTACTCGGATCGGAAATTGAACTGCGGTCGCCGCTCCATTGCCCGACTTGTATGTCGTCGATCGCGACGGACACTTGATCCGCATCCTGCTGACGTCGGATTTTGACGAGCAGCGTTGCGCGCCGAGTGGTCACAATTTGTGGCCTTTCTTTTAGCGCCACACCCGTTGTTTTCGGTCCAAGGAACACTCCGCTGTTATTCCCTGGAGGATCGATTACCAAATGGCATTCCCCGATTTGGGTCGGAAGATTTAGGATAAAGCCGCTTTCTCCGGCACGACGTGTGAAATCGATTTCGCACTCAAGGGCCGGCCAGTCTGAGTCGAGGGGCAGAAAGAGCTTGGAGGGGAATCCATCTCCGTAAACTGCCAATTCACCTTGTTCGATTCGCCAGGCATTCTTGCCTGTTACCTGAGGAAGGTCCAATCTGTCCTCTCGGGGTTCGATGAGCGGGATGACGTCGATCCATTCGTCGCTGACAAAGCGGCGTTTCGGCAACTCCTTAATAGGCGAATTCGACGGTGGTAACTCCTTGATCTCGATCTTGCGAAACTGCACTAGCGTATTCGGATTCCAAACCTGGAGCGCAAGGTGACCTGTCGTGTGCTTGCTCATTAAATCATGGGAATTCGCGACTTCGAGTCCATTGATTTTGGAAACGAAATGATTGTCGACTGCAATGATCTCGATAGTGCACCATTCATTGGGCTGCGCCAGTGAGTCGTCGCTGACTAAGCCAAGGACCGCTGGGGACGCATCTCCAACTATACGCTCTATGCTGCCGGTCCGCCGCTTAGAGGATCGGTTTTCGTGAAGTTCTACCTCGTAGCAATTTGGTATTCCGTAGTTTCCGGGCATTCCTTGCGTCAGTTTGAAGGGAGTGCGAAACATGATGCCGCTGTCGCCTCCTAAATTGACTTTGACCTCCGCCCGCAAGTGGAAGTTTGCATAATCGTCTCGCAGACTGAATAGGTGGCTTTGGCGGGTGCTGCCTTGAAGAATCCCA
>JBFWYF010000406.1:0-6667 GCA_050186685.1 Pirellulaceae bacterium | reverse complement strand
GCCACAAGCCCGCCTCGCTCTTAGATCCCGGATCCAAAAGCGAACTAAGGTACTCGGGCAAACTCCTCCAAGAATGGCGGAGTTTCATGCGCCCATTACTGGCCCGTTTTGGGCGCCCACTGACAGCGTTAAGAAAAATTCTTCCCCGCGGCTCCGTGTCTCTGCGTGAGGCCAACGTCGCCACGGGCCACGGCGAGGACATCATAAGTTCGCTATTCTACCGCCTTGACACTTTTCGCATTGGCTCACACGGAGGCGCGACGACCGGGCGGACAGCTCGCCATAAGCGACGAAAAAAACAGGTTCGAGACGAGGCCGGCCAAGCGCCGGTGCAAATCTCCCAAGGGTACCCGAGAAGAATGTCTCACGCGGAGGCGCAAAGGCGCGGAGAGGCGTGGGAACCGGCAGCGCGGGGAGTAGATGACCACGAAGGACAGAAGAGCACGAAGGAGGGAACGTGACGGTTTGTCTCTTCGCTCATCTCGGGTGAGCACCCATCTAAAGAAGGGTTTGGCGCATGAACGTCCCGCGTGCCCGCCGCGCTAAGTAGAATTCTTCCCCGCGGCTCTGTGTCTCCGCGTGAGACCAACGGTGGGACGGGCAGGGCGCGGACACGAACGTGCCGGCGGTTAGCGGATGTCCTGGATTTCTGGTCTCGTTTCGCTTGCCCAGGCTCGACTCGCGGCTATGCCGCAAATGGAGGGTAGGGGACTTGAACCCCTGACCTCGACAATGCCATTGTCGCGCTCTCCCAACTGAGCTAACCCCCCGAAGGTCGATGAAAGGCCGCGTTCCATCGGTCCGCGGATCATCGAGCGGATCCTGACGCCCTGCCAGGACACGACCGCGAACCGCTGCCCCTGTGTAGGACAAGCCGCACCGAATGGTCCGACTTTTATCCGACGCACCGGGCGGCCCTCCGGTTCGGAACGCCGCGTGCCAATCCCTTTCGGAATGTGGCAAGGTATCAGTGTGGTTTTTCGCTGTCAAGGACGATACTTGAGCGAATGGTGCAGCCCAGCTAGGCTGGCTCTTTCGCGCAGTCCGCGTCTTTTCCCACCCTCCAAGCAAGCCGCTCCGGCGTCTCGCCTCGCCCCCCGCGTATGGTAAACACTCTCTACCTGCCCGAGTTGCGCGAAATGCTGGCGGAGAATTCCGTCGAGGAGCTGCGGGAGTTCTGTACGGCACTCCACCCGGCCCGCACGGCCGACTTCATGGAAGGGTTGACGGCCGCCGAGGCTTGGGCGGTCCTGAAACACGCCGACGGGTCGCTCCGCGAACAGATCTTCACGTTCTTCCCCGAAGAAAAGCAGATCGAGATCTTCGAGTCGCAGGATCGACGCGAAGTCGCCGAATTGATCGTCCAACTGGCTGCCGACGAACGCGTCGACTTGCTGCAGGATCTGAGGCCCGACGTTGTCGACGAGCTGCTGCCGCTGCTGCCCTCCGATGTCCGGCGGGAGATTCTGCGGCTCCGGTCCTACCCCGAAGGAACGGCCGGCGCCGTGATGACCACCGAGGCTGCGAAACTCAGCGAAAACCTCACAGTCAAGGAAGCGCTCGAAGCCCTCAGCCACCAGGCCGAGGAGCTCGAAACCGTCTATTACCTCTTCATCGTCGACGAAACCGACCATCTCCGTGGTCTCGTTTCGGCTCGCCGCCTCGTGTCCGCCATCGCTCGACCCCAGACGCGACTCGCGGAGCTGATGGATACGGATCTCGTCACCGCCGATCCGTGGGATGACCAGGAAGAAGTGGCCAAGAAGGTCGCCCACTACAACCTGCACGCCATCCCAATTGTCGACAAAGAACGCCGCATGCTGGGGATTATCACCCACGACGATATCATTGACGTGTTCCGCGAAGAGGCGATGGAAGACGTCCAGATGATCGCTGGCGTGACACCGCTCGAGGACAGCTACCTGCGCACCCCGGTCCTGGCGCTAAGCCGCAAGCGGGGCATGTGGCTGATCGTCCTGTTTGTCGGCGGCCTGTGCACGGCTCTGGCCATGCAGCACTACGATGAGCGGCTGGCCCAATGGGGCTGGTTGGCCTGGTTCCTGCCGCTCGTCATTTCCAGCGGCGGCAATTCGGGCAGCCAGACGGCGACCTTGATCATCACGGCCATGGCCACCGGTGATGTCACGATCCGGGACTGGAGCAAAGTGGTGCTGCGCGAGATCCTGATGGGGCTGATTCTGGGCAGCTTCCTGGCCTGCATCGGCTTTTGCGCGGCCGCTTGGATGGCTCCCAGCTGGACCGGTGCGCTCGTACTGCCTACGACGCTGGTCCTGGTCGTGACGTGCGGCACCGTCGTTGGGTCGCTCTTGCCGCTCTTGTTTCGCCGGATGGGGCTCGACCCGGCCTTAATGAGCAACCCGTTTGTAGCCGGCATCATCGATCTGGTCGGAATTTTGGTCTACATCAACGTCGCAATCTTGCTCCACAGCTTTGGTTGACCTATCCCTGCTGCCCGGCTGCCGTCTGTTCGCCGAGTCCACCGGCCGCGCCGCGATTGGTGTTTTGCGCTGGTTCTTGCCAGCGAACTTGCCTCAGCTGGTATCTTCAGTGAAACTAGGATGGACCGCAGGTTCTGCAAGAGTGGGAGTTTAAGGCCTGCTCGCACGCAGGCTGTGGATGCGTGTCGATGAGCGGTAGGAGGTTCGTCGGTTCCGGTGGCGGGTCGCATCGACTGGCAGGCTCGTCGGGCACGGCAGTCCTTACAACCGGCGGGATGGGAATTTTCCTTTCTCGTCAACGGTCTCTCGGCGGTACAGCGGGTGGCTCAGGAGATTCCCCCATGACGCGAATCGGTCTGATTGGTTTGGTAACCGCCGTGCTGTTTGGCGTGGCGACGGTTCAGGCACAGACGGGAGGCACGGGCGGGACCGGAGGGGGCACCACGGGCGGCACGACGGGGAGCACCACGGGCGGCACGACGGGGGGTTCCACGGGCGGATCTCAGACCGGTGGAACCTTTTCGGGATCCGGCGGGGGCTCCACGGGCACCGATTTAGGCATCCTCGGAACGGCGGAAGTCAATATCCGGGAAGGTTTCCTCGAGCCCACGGGCAAGCTCGGTTCCGGATTCCTGACACCTTCGAACGCAGCAAACGTCCGCGTCGGATCATCTTCGCGCTCCGGGACCGTGGGCGCGGCGGGCCGGGCGACGGCGTCCAGCCGCACGACGGCCGCACGGGGCGCCACGGGTGCCCGGTCGGGCCTGTCCGGTTTGGGCAGCCAGTTCGGCGGCACAGGACTCGGCTCCCGCGCCGGGGGCGGAACCACTTCGCCGCTGCGAGTCCCCATTCGGCTCAATGCAGTCCAGGCCACGGCACTTATTCCCACCACCGCCACGACCACCCGTTTCAATCAGCGCATCCAGACCCTGCCGGGGATCGGCGGCACGACTACCGTATCGCTGTCAACGGAGGGGCGGACGGCGGTGTTGCGGGGGCGTGTGGCCACGCCGCAGCAGCGGGACTTGTTGGGACGCCTGGCGATGCTGGAACCCGGGGTCGCCAGTGTTCGAAACGAGTTGGTCGTTGCGCCAGGGCAGAGTGGGCCTGAATCGATCCCTGTGCCGAGGTAGGTGGCGAAATGGCCGTCGCGGCCGGCGGCGAAGTTCCCGTGCCGGGCAGATTGCCTGCAGCTGTGGCCGGCGTAACAACTTGATTCGAGGTCTGAATGACGCCCCAGGCCGGCGTCGTGCTGGCAGACGGCGGCAGGGTTACTGGCGACGGCCCGCCGTCCTGAGCGCGTTGCAGACGCAGTTGCATCGAGCGCGGAATCTCGATCGTCGATGTGCGCAGGCGGGGGGCGGCACTAGGAGCCGGCGCAACCTGCTCACCCGGTATCGCCAGATTGGCCCCGGCCGGCTGGACAGCCGACATGGGAGTGCTCGCCGCGGGCGCCACCGCGCTGGGTATCGGCTGGCTGGCCTCCGTCGGTGAAGTGCTCGCGGGACCTCCCTGGGCGAGCCCGGTTTCCAGGTTAGGCTTCTTGCCGGGCAACATGTTGCGGGCCTGCTGGCCCATCACCACGTGTCCGGTCGAGGCCGTGAAGACGGGAACGAGCGAGATGCTGGTTCGGTCGCCTTCCATGCCGTCCCAGGGTATCCAGATGCTGTAGGACGCACCTAGGTCCGAGGCGCTGTAGTGCGATTTGAACTGTTCCGGCGTGAACGCGAACTTCCGATCCGGGTTGCCTTCGGGATGCTTCTCCTTGGATTCGTTGTAACCGTAGACGATCAGCTGTCCTTCGACGGGAATCGCCTGGTTCTTGTCATTGTAGAAGTAGAGCCGCCCGCCGAAGCCGCGCGTCGGCGGATTGCCCGGTTGCGTGAGGATATCCGGAGACCACACGGCAACCATATGCGTCGGAGTGTCGAACTCGCTCTTTTTGAGCCGAGCTTCCGCGGTCCAGGGCAGATGCTTCTTCCAGTCAGGCGGGATGCTCGCACAGCCGGTGAAGCCCACGCAGGATGTAACGGCTATCAGTTGCCAGCCAATCCATCGTTTCATGAACAGGATCCTCCCGATCGGTACGCTGCGAATTCGTGGCGGTGGTTGCGGTTCAGCCGTGTGGTTGCGATTCAATTGGCGGCCGGCAGCCGCTTGACGTTGGCAGGTTGGAAGTTTGCCGGAGCGACATTCACGGCGGGTGGAGCTGGCCCATAATTGCCGGAGGCCGGCAACAGCTGGTGCTCGCCGCCGTTGCTGACCGGTACGGCGGCCGGAGCGCCCGGAATCGGCTGCGGTTCGAGAATCTCGGGAGTCGGGACCGGAATCAGCGGGGCCATTCCATGCGTCGCCATCGTCGGCGCTGCGGGATCGTCCCTCTTGGCCATGGCCGGAGCGGACACGGCCTGCGAACCCGTCGGATCCAGATCCGGATAGACCACCGGCGTGTCGGTCTTGCAGAACAGGCAGTTATTGCCCTGCAGTCCCGGATCGCCGCCGACGCTGATCACATCCGACAGACACCAGCTCATCCGCTCGGATTCACGCAGCTTGGCCATCTCGGCGTCGGCATCGTCCCGAATGATGTACGGGGTCATGACGATCAGCAGTTCGGTCCGTTGCTGCGTATCCTGCTGGTACTGGAACAGGTTCCCCAGCACAGGCACATCGGCCAGGTAGGGAACTCGCCGCAACTGCACGTTCCGCGAATTGGTGATCAAGCCGGCGAATACGACTGTCTGCCCGTCGGTGCAACTGATCGTGGTCGATGCCCGCGTCAAGTTGACGTTAGGAATCGTGATCGGATTACCGTTGTTGTCCGTACCGATCTGCGTCCCGGGCGTCGTGTTGTCGACGGCCGACCGTTCCGCTTCGACACCCAGTACGACGACGCCATCGTCGTTGATCAGCGGCAAAATGCTGAGAATGATACCCGTGGCCCGGTCCGGAGCTGAAATCACGACGTTGTTCTGGGTGACCGTGGTTTCTGAAATACGGGCGACGTCGGCACCCACCTGGACGTAGGCAGGTTGATTGTGCATGGTCATGATCTGCGGGCGGCTGAGGACTTGCAGCCGGCGATCATCCTGCAAGGCTCGCAAGAGAATACTGATCGACTCGTTGGCCGCGGACAGGACGAGTCCGCCGTAGCCGAGCGCACCGTTTGTCCGGCCGAGTGCAAAGTTCGTGATCGACTGGCCGGCCAGTGTCTCCTGCTGGTACGAGCGGGCATTGGGGTACGCGGGAAGCGGCGAGGCACCAAAGTTGAATCCGGGCACCGAGGGAGTTTCGGGTACTACGGGCAGGGCCTTTCCCCGGTCGAAGACCAAGGAATCCTGCAGCCCAAACTCCGCCCCGAACTCGAAGATGTTGTCCAGCCGCACTTCGGCGATCAACACCTGGACAAGCACCATGGGCGGTCGGATGTCGAGCTCCTGAATCATGTTGACGACCTCGTCGAAGTACTGGGGCGAGGCACTGATGATCAGGCTGTTCGACACTTCCTCCGCCACGACGAATACTTCCCGCTCGATTCGGCCGTACGCGGAAATCGACTGCGTGTTGAGCAACTGCTGCTGGATCAGCGTCTGCTGGTTGGTGAGGTAGGTCGTAACGGCCGCGGCCACGTTCGGGGCCGGCGTATTCCGCAGTCGGATGACCGCCAGGCGGCGCCGCTGCATCTCCTCATCCAGCCGAGTCAGGACGACCTCGATGACGTTCAGATCCGACTCGGAGCCAGTGGCCACGATGCTGTTCGTCCGCGTATCAACGGCGATACGGAGCGGCACGATGGACGTATCCCCACCGGCCGTCGCGGCCTGCAGGGTCTGGGCGGTAATGCCCAAACCACCCTGCGTCTGGGTCACCTGGTTCGTCGTCGTGGTAATGCCGAGCAGGGTCTGGAGCGTCGTGGCGAGGCTGGTGGCATCGCCGTTGACGATCGTGAAGACTTTGATCTGCGAGCCGACGTCGGGCAGCCGATCGAGCTGTTCGATCAGCGCGGCCACGAGCTCCATGCTGCGGGCCGGGGCCCGTACGATGAGCGAATTGATGGCCGTGTCGGGAGTGATGATGACGTCCGACAGAATGCCGCCGCGCAGCAAACGTCCCCCGTCCTGGTCGATCATCATGAACTCCAGCGACGGAGAGGGCAGCCGCGTCTGCGTCGACGTTGCCGTGCCGCCCCCCTGCTGGCCGCCGCCTTG
>JBFWYF010000405.1:0-6677 GCA_050186685.1 Pirellulaceae bacterium | reverse complement strand
GCAGGCGCTGGGCAAGGCGCAGGGCGGCACGCGGACCAGCGAGCAGACGCAAATTGCCCGCATCTGGGCCGACGGCGCGGGGACTTACACACCGCCGGGACACTTCAATCAGATCGCTGACCAGGTGGCCCGGCAGCTGGGAAACAGCCTGTCGTCCAATGCCAGGCTGCTGGCGCAATTGAACGTGGCACTGGCCGACGCTGCCATCGGGGCCTGGGATGCCAAGTACGCCTACGCCGCCTGGCGACCTGTGACGGCGATCGAACAGGCCGATTGGGATGATAACGATCGCACCGTCGCCGAGCCGGGCTGGCAGCCGCTGTTGATCACGCCGCCGTTTCCGGAATACGTCTCGGGTCACTCGACGTTCAGCAGCGCGGCGGCCGAGATTCTCACGGCACTGTTCGGCGACGGCGTGCCATTCACGGCCACTTCCGTCGGACTGCCGGGCGTTCAACGGTCGTTTGCGAGTTTCCGCCAGGCGGCGGAAGAGGCCGGGCAGAGCCGCATCTACGGAGGCATTCATTTTCAATTTGCCAACCAGGACGGGCTGGCCCTGGGTCGGCAGATCGCGCAACACGTCCTGGAGCGATTCACCGTCGACTCCGACGTTCGGCCGCCTGCGGTGATGATCGAATCGCCTGAGCAAGGTACCGTTCAGAGCGCCAGTTTCGCAGTGGCCGGCCGAGTGGTCGATAACCTCGCGGGGGTAGCGCATCTGCGGTATCAGTTGGATGATGAACCGAGCGTGGTGCTGACCTTCGATGACACGGGCCGCTTTACAGTGCCTGTGCCGGTACCGACGGACGGCGCGGCGGATGGATCGCACACGCTGCGGTTCATCGCCACGGACCACGCCGGCAATGTGTCGGATACCACGGCATGGGCGTTTCAATTCGACACGCGCCCGCCGGAGGTCAGCGTGACCAGTCCCGCCAATCACGATAATTTGTCGGCCGGCGCGCGACTGACTGGCACGGCGGACCCGACCGGTTCGACCATCGTGGCCCTCCACTACGCGATCGATGGCGGAGTGGAGATGCCGCTGCTATTCGAACCAGAATCCGGGTCGTTTGACGAGCTGCTGGATCTTTCTCGATTGTCGGCGGGCGGCCACACGTTGCGGGTTACGGCGATGGAAGCGGCCGGCAACCGATCGTCGGTCGAGATCCTCGTCAACCTGCAGGCCGTAATTCCGTTCACGCTGGTCGACTTCTCGCCGGCCGGCGGGAGCACCGACGTAGGCTCGACCTTCCG
The DNA here is from genome assembly GCA_050186685.1 of Pirellulaceae bacterium. Classification (GTDB taxonomy): domain Bacteria; phylum Planctomycetota; class Planctomycetia; order Pirellulales; family Pirellulaceae; genus CAZFLF01. Next base: position 5,420 of record JBFWYF010000405.1, on the reverse strand, counting down.
CCCGGAGATCAAGTTCTCGCGCGCGGTGAACCCAGGCACGCTTCATGCGGAAAATTTCTTTGCCACGGATACGACCGGCTCCAAGCTCCCGGCGACCATCGTGCCGGCGAACGATGGAATGTTCGCCTGGTTGTTCCTTGCGAATCCGATGCCGGGAGCTTCGACCATTACCCTCCACGTGCTGGGCGATACGATTTTGGCGCAGTCGGATGGTCAGCCGTTGGACGCGGACGCCAACGGAGCACCCGGTGGTGAATTTCTATCGCGTTTCACAACCGTCAGCGTCGCGCCGCTGCCCGGCACGTCGCTGGTCGGCCGGGTCGTCGATCCCGGTCCCGACCTCAAGCCGATGACGTTCGACGATATCCGCGTGGGACCGGACGGAGTGCTGCACACTGCCGACGACCTGTTTCTGAACCCCGTCGCGCACGCGCAAGTTTTTGTGCTGGGTATGCCCGGCAACGCGGTCTATACCGACGAAAATGGTTATTTCACGCTGGCCTCGGTCCCCGCCGGCAACATCAAACTGGCGATCGACGGACGCACGGCCACCAGTGCGCCGACCGGTGCCTTCTTTCCCGAGATGGTAATGGACCTGGACATCGAGATTGGCCGTGCCAACACGGTCATGGGCACGATGGGCACCCTCGAGGAACGGGATGCCAACCTGGACCGGCAGGAGGTGTATTTGCCGCGTCTGCGGCAAGACATCTTGACGCCCCTGCAGGCCACCCAGTCGACGGTGATCACGGCGGACGCGCTGTCCGCGCCGGATTTGTCGCCGGAGCAGCGTTCCTACTTGTCGCTGGTCGTACCGCCGGGCAGCGCCGTCGGCGTTGACGGACAACTGCTGGCCAACCCCGTGGTCGGAGTGAGCACCGTTCCGCCGCAACTGGCCCAGGAGATGCTTCCGCCCAGCTTGATGCAGCTATCCGCGACGCTCACCATCCAAGCCCCGGGCGTCGCGACGTTCGCGGAACCAGTCGCCCTGTCTTTTCCCAACATCTACGACGCAGCGCCGGGCAGCAAGTTGCCGTTCTATTCCTTCGACCACACCACTGGCCGGCTCGTGATCAGCGGTACCGCCACCGTCTCGCCGGACGGGCAGTACGCTGTCACGGATCCCGGCCAAGGGATTACGATTCCGGGGTGGTTTGGGGTGACACCACCGGGAGGTGGCACTTCGGGAGGAGGCGCGGGTGGCCCACCTGGTAGCGGTGGTGGCAACGGGGGTGGTGGCAACGGCGGCGGAGGCGGAACCGGGGGCGGAGGCGGAACCGGGGGCGGAGGCGGAACCGGGGGCGGAGGCGGAACCGGCGGCGGGGGAGGAGGTGGTGGCAGTGGTGGAGGTGCCGGCGGCCTACAGGAAAAACTCGATGCGGCTATCGACCTCGTGAAACTCGCAGCAGAACTGCTCATCGACCTACTTCCGCTGTCGCGGTGGCCCAAAGCCATTGTAAAGTCGCTACCGCAATTCGTGGATTATGTCTCGTCAAACATTGAGTTTATTTCGCTCGGAGGGTTCGTGGCGAGCGGCGGGTTAGGCGACCTCAAGGACAACGCGGATCTACTTTCAACATTTGCCGCAAATCTGGTTCCATCTCGAGCGATAAAGAGGCTCTACCCGATCCTGGATGTTACGCTTGAACGCATCGAAAATGGCCTCCGCGTAATCGGGGATGTTGAGACATTGATTAATGGGTCGACGAACACGCCCATTGGTGAATTTACGAGTTCGTTGCGCGACCTCAATACGATTACTCGGGTGCTGACTTCGAAAGGGAGATCCAACCAAGGAAGCCTTGAACTACTCCGTCAGGTTAGTCAATCGCTATCGGACAGACTCAATCGGATTTCAGTGCCGCCTGGGCAGTCGTTTTATCTCGATAGTACGTCACTGTCACTGTCACAACAGGTGGTAGACGTTGCTCGAGACATACAAACAGAGTTCGGTGATTTGAGTGATGACTTTTTCACAAACTTCGACGAACTGACTTGGCGCGTTGCAAGGCTAACTCCAACGGTTAGTGAGGAGTTAGCCTGGAGCCCGATTGAAAGTTCGCAAGATCGGCTGATCAGAAATGGATTCTTCTCGCTTTCGGACTTGACATCCGGTGATGTTCTCCGGGGGCGACTTGCGGCGGACGGTACAGTTCCTGACACCTTTCTACGGCCTCAGTCAATCTTTGGGCTGCAGTACTTGGATCGCTCCTCCTTGAAGACTGCCACTTCGGTCTTTGTCACTGGACGGAGCGGCACGAGTGTTCAGCTTCCCCACGGGATATTTTCGGAGCACGAGTACTTAGGCGACCTAAATGGCGACGGTCATTCCGATATTCGTGACACAGACGCTGACGCAGACGGGCTTGCTGACGTCGCCGAGATGGTGATTGGGACCGTGACTACTAATGCCGACACCGACGGCGATGGCATCAGCGACTTGGCAGAAATCCAGCAAGGCCTCAATCCGCTTGGGCAACGGCCACTAGCTACGGGCGTTGTTGGCAACCTCCCGCTGCAAGGGAGCGCAAATGACGTGGTGGTCGAAAGCTCCACAACAAATAGCGAGGATCAGTTGGCCTACGTAGCGACGACAAGCGGTCTCGCCGTCGTTGACATCTCCCAATTCCAGCGCCCCATCGTGGTGAGCCAGCTGCAGCTTCCCGGCAATGCGATAGATATCGCGGTCGATTCACGGTTGGGGATCGCGGCGCTGACCACCGACTCGGGCGGTCTTCATCTCGTCGACGTTTCCAACCCGGCGAATCCTCGCTTGTCGCGGAATCTTGCATTGGGTCGTGGTTTCCTGGAGGTTGCGGACGGCGTCGCCTATGTGGCCGTCGCTAGCACGATACATGCGATTGACCTCGTAGGGGGAACGGAACTGAGTCGCTTCAGTTACGTCGGTGGAACAATTGACGATATCGCCATCGCAGGAGGAGGTATTTACACGGTTTCCCATTCTTCCTTTGTTCCTCATACCGTGCACAAGATTATCGCTGATCCGTACCTCGCCGAGCCAATTGCCACTGCTGTAATTGACGGCCACCCGACCTTTGGACGACTTCGAATTACGGCGGCGGACGGTCGCATCTACGTTGGCGCATCCGACCAGAGTCTCACGGGTCAAGTCCCCGGTGTCGAAGTTATCGAAGACCGCGGTGACAGCTTGGTACTGGTCGGTCCGCCTTCCGCGATCACGGCATTTGATATCGCCGTGAACGGCTCCGGCTTGGGGCTGTACACGGGGGCAACTCCCGGGCTGGAGTCAACCGCTCAGCTCGCGATCCTCGATCTGCGCGATCCAACGAAGACGGACCGAGTGGTAACGTTTTTCGACACTCCCGGCGTCGCGAGAGCGGTCACGATCGCGGCCGGGATTGGATTTGTCGCCGATGGCCCCGGAGGGCTCACCGTTGTCAACTATCTGCCCTTCGACAACCGCGGCCAGGCGCCCCAGGTGAGCATTAGCGCTGCTGTGACCGACGTCGATCCGCAGAAGCCCGGAATCCAAGTGCGGGAAGGGACCAGCATTCTGGTACAGCCCACCGTTTCCGACGACGTTCAGGTCCGCAACGTCGAACTGCTCGTCGATGGACGCGTCGTCCGCAACGATGTCTCGGCGCCATTCGACTTTGTTGCCACTGCTCCCAACATCACGCCGAGCGCCATATCCTTTACCATTCAGGTTCGGGCTACCGACACGGGCGGCAACAGCACACTCTCCAACGCGCTATCGATCGAACTCATCGAAGACACGGTCCCGCCCACCGTGGTGCAAACGAGTCCCCGTAACGGTGCCTTCGCACCCGACGTTGCCGCCATCAGCGTGACCTTCAGCGAGCCCATCGACCCGGCCAATTTCAACGTTGCGGGAATCACGCTAACGAGCTTCGGCCCGGATGGAGTCGAGGGCGGAGGTGACGACAGCGTCCTGCCGCTCAGCCGCGTCTCGCTGTCTTCGAGCCGTCGCCTGGTTGCGCTGACAAACAATCCCCTCCCGCTGGGCAACTACCGAGTGACGGTGTCACCGGGGATCGTCACCGATCCGGCGGGAAATCGACTGGCACAATCATATTCGTTCACCTTTACCAGCTTCGAAGCCCTGCCCAACACCGTCTATTGGGTTGGTGGTGACGGCGACTGGAACGACGCTCCAAATTGGAGCAGCGGGACGATTCCTAGGAGCGACCAGGATGTGGTGATCGATCGGCCCGGGGTGGCCGTCACCGTTACGCACTCGACGGGCACTCATACGGTGGCGAACCTGCGCAGCGCTGAATCGCTCGTTTTAACCGGTGGAGTACTGACGAATTCCGGGACTTCCTTCGTTACCGGTTCCCTCGCGGTGTCCGGTGGTACGCTCGTTTCCAGTGGGGACTTGGTAATCACCGGTCCCTTGAGTACTTCAGGCGGAACACTTCGCGTCGATGGAAACGCAGCGCGATTTCGCGCGACCCGGCCGACCGAACTGAGCTCAGCGAATCTACTGGCGTTCAATGGCGGCCAAATGGAATTTCCAGCTGCGACATCGTATGCCGGCTCGGCCGGCGTATTAGGCAGTATGATTTCGGCGAATGGAACCGGCAGCCGCATCGATCTGTCCAACCTGCGAACTCTGACAGATGCGGGTAGCGGTACTACGACGCTGGAGGCCAAGAACGGCGGGGCGCTGGTGGTGGCCGGTGTGATTAGCGGTAGCCCGGCGGTCGAAATTGCCGTCGACGGCTCGAACAGCGTGCTGAATGCTGACTCGGTCACTTCCATGGATGGGGTAAACCTGCGCGCCAGAAACGGCGGACGGCTCGCGTTTCCACGTGTCAATTCGTACACGGGCGCCTCGAGCTTTGACTTCAACACGATCAGTGCCACTGGACCGGGCAGCCGAATTGATCTGTCGACGCTGCAATCGTTGCATGATCCAGGTGGAAATACCATAACGCTCGAGGCCAGAAACGGCGGGACTCTCTTGCTGGCCGGCACGATCAGCGGCAATCCGCCGGTTGAGATTGTCGTCGATGGCTCGGACAGCGTGGTAAATGCGGACCAGGTCACGTCGATCGACGGCGCGAATCTGCAGGCCAACAACGGCGGTCAGCTCGTGTTTCCACGCGTCACTTCGTACACCGGCTCGACAAATTTTGTCTTCAACACGATCAGCGCCAGTGGACCTGGCAGCCGTATTGATCTATCGACGCTGCAATCCCTCCATGACCCGGGCGGCAGCACGACGACGCTTGAGGCCGGAAGCGGTGGGACCCTGGTGCTGGCCGGAACGATCAGCGGTAATCCGCCCGTGGAGATCAAGATTGATGGCCCGACGAGTGCGATCAACGCGGAATTGGTCACGTCGATCGACGGCGCGAATCTGCAGGCCAACAACGGCGGTCAGCTCGTGTTTCCACGCGTCACTTCGTACA
>JBFWYF010000404.1:0-6681 GCA_050186685.1 Pirellulaceae bacterium | reverse complement strand
AAGCGTTCCGCCATGGAGAGCGCGTCGCGGAAGGCGAACGCGGTGTTTGGGAACGGCCCCAGGGACCTGGCAAGTACGCCTTCAACACGTATGCGGGGAACATCGTTCACGTTCCCACGACCAACTTTGTGCTGCACTGGATTACGGGCAGGAGCGAATCGCACAAGTACGACGAGAGCCTCCGCTCCATTGATCTCGTCACGCGCGACGCCTATGAACCCAGCCTGCCGTTATCGGTCGTTGTCCATATCGACTACCTGCGGGCCCCCAGCGTGATCCAACGCTTCGGCGACGTCAACCGCCTGATCACCCAGACGCTGGACCCGTTGCTTAGCGCCTACTTCCGAGATATTGCGCACCGGCAGACGATGCTGGAGCTGTTGCATGAGCGCGATGTGATTCAAAACGCCGCACGCGAGGAACTCCGGCGCAAGTTCCGTGAATTCGATATCGAGTGCGTCGACGTGCTGATTGGCAAGCCTACGACTGGCCAGGAAGGTGGCAAGATCGAATCCTTGCTGGAACAACTGCGGCTGCGGCAGCTTTCCGTCGAGCAGCTCGAGACGTACGAGCGCCAGCGCTCGGCGGTCGAGAAACTGCGAATGCTCAATGAGGTCCAAGCCCAGGCGGAAGTCCAGCCGAAATTGACGCTCGCGCGAGCCCAAGCTCAGATTGCCGAGAGCCAGGGTGAAGCGGACCTGGCCCGCGCCCGCAAGCAGGCCGAGCAAACGATCGTGCAGGCGGAGGCCGAGCTGCAACGTGCCAAGCGTCAGGCAGACCAGACCGTGCTGCTAGCCCAGGCCGAGAGCCAGCGACAGATTCTGACGGGGCGCGGTGAAGGTCACCGCGCCCTGCAAGTGGGCCTGGCCGAAGCGGCCGTATTGATGCGCAAGGTCAGCTCCTTTGGCGATCCTCGCCTGTTCGCGCTGGCCCGTCTCGGCGAACTTCTGTCCACGAGCAAACAGCCGCTGGTTCCGGAACGCATGTTTGTCGCGGGAGCCTCGGGTGAGGGGGCTTCGATATCCCAGGCGTCGGGCCTCGTCGGCACGCTCCTGTCTCTTCTGGTCGCCGAGAAGTCCGGGTTCCACCTGAACGAGGGTCCCGAGTTGTCCGAGTTGAAGCAGCTGACCGATCAACTGGCCCACCGGGCGGTCCAGGAAATGGCGACGGCCGCCGAGTCGAGCACCGCCGCCGATCCCCAAGCAGCGGCCTGAGCGGGCCGCTGGAAAGAAAGCTGCTCGCCCCGTCGCCCCTTTCGCCAGAGAGGGGCGGCCCGGCCCCGCACTTCGCGGCCTTTCGCGCCGTCTATCCGACAGGCGCAGGCGGGTCGATGTGTGTAAGCTATGTAATGGAAATAACTTAGGTCGCTATATCGCGAGGTGTGCCGCACCTTGACACGGGGAACACTCCGGGCTAGGCTGGCCCTACTTGATACTGAGTATCAACATCGTTTCGCCCGGTTCGACCAGTAGCCAGCCCGTTCGTGCCAGCCAAGGTTGCGGCGAAGTCTGTTTCCAGATCTCAGAACGGGAGCTATGTAGTGAAAGTCCGCCCTGCGTTTACTCTGGTCGAGCTACTGGTCGTCATCGCCATCATCGGGATCCTGGTGTCGCTATTGCTGCCGGCCGTGCAGGCGGCCCGCGCCGCGGCACGGCGCATGAGCTGTCAGAACAATCTCCGGCAGCTTGGCTTGGCGGTGCACAATTATGAATCGACCTACCGCGTGTTTCCGCCTTCGACGATCACGGATGGTGGCGCTAGGTCTCAGCCTTGGTCGGGCCAGGCGTTCCTGTTGCCGTTTCTCGAAGGCGACAACGTCTACAGCCGCATCAGTTTCTCGGCGGGATACCATGACGCGGTTAACGTGAGCCAGTTTCCTCCCAAGGGCATTGCTCCCCTCCGAGTGCCCGTTCTGATGTGCCCGAGCGATCCGAACGACCGTGTACGGCTCGACGCCGCAGGAGTTGCGGAACATTACCCCCTGTGTTACGCGTTGAATGTAGGCCTCTACCACATCTATTCGCCAGCCAATCGTGCGATTGGCACGGGCGCCTTTGGACCCAACACCGCGGCGTCTCCCGCCTCCTTCGTGGATGGGCTGAGCAACACCCTGGGACTAGCCGAGGTAAAGGCCTACACGCCCCGTGTTCATGATGCGACTCTCCCGGCTACTCCGCCCAACGCGCCCGGGGCCGTATCGGGCAGTATCTCCGGCGGGGCGTGGTCCGAGACGAATGGTCATACCGAGTGGGTCTGTGGACGGGCGATCCACAATGGGTTCACAACGCTGTTCACGCCGAATACGAAAGTGCCGCACACCGTCGGGGGACGGACATTCGACATCGACGTGACCAGCAGCCGGGAAGGTCGTAATCTGACGGATCCGACGTACGGCGTGATCACGTCGCGCAGCTACCATCCGGGGGTTGTCAACTGCCTGCTCATGGACGGTTCCCTCCGCTCTCTGGCGTCGACGATCGACCTGAACGTGTGGCGGGGACTCGGCACCCGCGCCGGTGGCGAGGTGCCCGGCGAATTCTGAATTCGTCACTACGGGCCTCTTCGTAGCCCTGTTCGCCAGAAAGGGGGCGGCACGGCGTCGCACCTCGCGGCCGTACGCGCCGTCGCCCACGCCCTGGCGAGCGTGGTTATGTGCGGCGGTCGGACTGCGTCTCGTGTTGTCCTTCCGACGGCAGCAGGACGTGGATGCTGGTTCCCTGGCCTGGATGGCTGTCGGCCGTCACGCGCCCGCCCAGCGACGTGACGATGCTGTGCACGATGCTCAAACCGAGGCCCGCTCCACCGCTGTCGGAATCGCCGCCCTTCTGCACCCGATAGAAGCGATCGAAGATGTGCGGGAGATGTTCGGCCGGGATGCCGATGCCCGTATCACGGACGGTAATGGATACGCCGCCGTTGTGCCGTGTGAGCGACACGGCGATCTGGCCTTCGGGCGGAGTGTACTTGATGGCATTATCGATCAGGTTATGAAACACCTGCCGCAGACGTTCGGGGTCAGCCAACACGGTGGCCGGGTGGGACACGTCCAGGATCAGCTGCTGACGTTTCGCGGCGGCCAGCGGGCGCAGCGAGTCGACGGCATCCTGCAACAGCGGCTCGAGACGGACGGCAGCGCGCGCCGTGCGCGTTACCCCGGCATCTTCGCGGGAGAGTGTGAGCAGCTGGCTGGTTGCCGCGGCGAGCCGACCGCATTCCTCGAGGATGCTGGCGAAGCGGAGTCGAGCCGTAGGCAAGTCCCGTGCGGCGTCCATTCCCATCTCGGCTTCGCTCCGGATCACGGCAATGGGGGTCCGCAGTTCATGGGATGCGTCGGCCGTGAACCGCCGCACTTCCTCGAACGACCGTTCTAAACGAGCGATCATCGAGTTGATCGTCTGGGCCAGCAATCCGAGTTCGTCGGCAGGATTGGGCACGGGCAGCCGCCGGTCGAGTCGCTCGGCCGTTATCTCGTCGGCCAATCGTCGCAGCTGTTCCACAGGGGCCAAGGATGTGCACGCCAGCAGGTACGCGAGCGCCGCGGCGGCGAGCAACGTAAGCGGTATCGTAAACATCAGGGACCTGACCACCAGCTCCAGTTCCTCGTCTACATGCTCCAGTTCGGCGAACAGCGCGAGCGTGTGAGGGCCGAGCGACGTGGGAATATGGCTTTGCATGCGTCTCACCCGGCCGAGGCTGGGCGAACGCACGGTATCGAACTGGGGTTGGTTCGTGACGATGTCGGCCCGCAGAGGCGGGACATCCGGTCCGAGTTTTTCCGCACGCGCGACCGTCTCGCCGGCGGGATCGAGTACGACACCCGCCAGGTCGACGTGCTCAGCGGGCTGACGCATCCAGTAGGCGAATCGCTCGCGCGGGGCCTCGGCGACCTGCGGATCCGCGGCGACCTCACGGTAGCGCGCCATCAGGACGCGATCCACCTGATCGTAATGAGTCTGGCGGAGCTGCCAGAATACCAGGACACCGAAACCGGCGAGCACGACCGCGAACGCGGCCGTGTTCCACAGCGTCATGCGCCACCGGATACTGATGCGTCGGATCATGGGTCACGGACCGCATAGCCTACCCCGCGCACGGTGCGAATCAATGGGCTGGTTCCTGGCACCTCGACCTTTTTGCGCAGGCTGTTGACGCAGACCTCAATCACGTTGGTGAGCAGGCCGTGCGGCTCTTTCCACACATCCCGGGCGAGCATGTCCCGGGTGACGTTGCTGTTTTTGTGCCGCAGCAGGTATTCAAGCAACTCGAATTCGCGCTGGCTCAGCTCGATTTCCGTGCCGCGCCGCGCGACTTTCCGTGTTAGCAGGTCCACTTCCAGGTCCCCGCAATGCAACAGTCGCTCCAGCCCGGCACGCCCGCGGCGGAGCAGAGCCCGGACGCGAGCCAGCAGCTCGGCATGCGCGAACGGCTTGACGAGGTAGTCGTCGGCCCCCGCATCGAGTCCCGCCACGCGATCGTCGATCGAGTCACGGGCCGTCAGGATGAGCACCGGCTGTCGATGGCCACTTTCCCGGAGATCGCGCAGCACCTCCAGGCCGTCCCGCCCCGGCAAGGTCAGATCGAGAATGATCGCATCGATCGACTGGGTTGTGGCGCAGTAGTATCCCTCCTCGCCCGTGGCGGCGGTTACCACTTCGTGCCCCTCCTGTTCGAGCACCTGCTGGAGGTTGCGACGCAATTTCAGTTGGTCTTCGATGACGAGCACACGCGGCATAGTCGAATCGGAACAATGACGCTGGGACCGGAACGGCAAGCGACCTGGCTACTTTTTCTCGGGCGGAATGACCTCCACGGCCTGTCCGGGACGCAACGCTTCGGCCCGGGCCAGCACCACCACTTGCGCGGGTTCGAGCCCGCTGGTGATTTCCACCTCGTCGCCGCTGCGCAGCCCCAGCGTAATCGGTTGTCGGACTATTCTCCCGGAATCGACAACACAACAAGAGGCCTGGCTGCCCTCGATGATCACGGCGGTCACCGGCAACGTCAGCACCTCGGCCCGCCGCTCCAGCAGGATCTTCACCGTGGCGTACAGGCCAGGCCGCAGCAGCCCTTCGTCATTCGGCACATCGAACTCCGTACGGAGCGAACGATTGACGGCGTCCAGCGACCAGCCTGTGCGAGCCACCTTGGCGTCCCACGAGCGATTCCGGAGCGCCTGAACGCGTATGGTGGCTGTGTCGGCCTGGGAGCCCGCGTCGACCCGGGGCGATTCCAACTCCGGCACATCCACGGACACGCGCAACCGATCGGTCCGCTCCACAGTCAACAAGGGTGTCGTCTGTCCGCCACCGGGCTGGACGTAATGCCCGGTATCAACTCCGCGCTGCGTGACCACCCCGGCGAAGGGCGCCCGGAGTGTCGTGTACTGCAACATCGTGCGGGCCTGCGACCGATTGGCTTGGGCCACGCGCAGTTTCGCCCGCGCGGCGACGATGTCAGCACGGGAGGTCGCAAGACGAGCCTGCGCTTCCTGCGCCCCGGCCCGGGCCGACTCAACGTGTGCCCCAACTTCGACGCGGGCGGCCTCCGCGGCTCGAAACTGGCTGAGCGTCTCGTCTACCAGCTTCGGGGTCACCGATCCGCGTTCGGCCAAGTCCTTGATGCGCGCGTGTTCCGATTGCCAGCGAGCATACTCGGCTTCCGTCCGCCCCGTCGACGCTTCCGCCTGTGCCACGCGGGCCTGGGCGGAGTGGACCGCCGCCTCGGCGGCCGCCGCAGCGGCTTCGGCCTGCTGAATCTCCGCCTCGGCCTGCGCCACCAGCGCCTCGCGCTGCTCCAGTTCGTCGTGCAATTCGGGGATCGCGAGCTGCAACAGAACCTGGTCCTTCTTCACGGCGTCGCCAATGTCAACCAGCACGGACTCGACATAGCCAGCCAGCTTGGGAAACAACGGAGCCGATTCGAAGGCTTCGATCCGGCCGGGTTGCGTCGTGAACAACTGCATCGTCTTGCGCTCCGGAGGTGCGGCAGTGACGCGTTCTACGGCTCCGTCCGCCGACAGCGCGGGTTTGGTTGGAGCCAGTTCGGGTGAAGCGTTCGCCGCCGCGGTCGGTGGCGCGCAGCCGGCACCGGCCGCCACCCCGACGGCCACAACCAGGCCACTCACCAGCGATGTCATGGGATTCATGTCTGCTCCTGCCTGGATCGTTCGGATCGTACTGGACCTGGACGCCTGGATCGCATGAGGCCTAGATGGCCGTCGCGGTTGCGGCGTCATCCGGTTGGAAATGAGAACTATGCCGGTCCGACGGATCCAGCGAAGCTGAAGTCCGTGCCGCGCGGCCCTGGAATACTGCGAAAAAACCGGGCAACACGAATAAAGTGGCCACCGTCGCCGCGATCAGCCCGCCCACGACCGCCTGCCCGAGCGGCGCATTGTGCTGGCCGGCCTCGCCGAGCCCCAGGGCCATCGGCAACATGCCGGCCGTCATCGCCAAACTGGTCATCAGAATGGCGCGCAACCGGCTGCTCGCTCCTTCCAACGCCGCCTCGAAAGCGGACGCCCCAGCCTGCCGGCGCTGCTCGGCGAACGTGACGACGAGGATCGCGTTCGCCATGGCCACCCCGATAGCCATGATCGATCCGATGAACGACTGAACGTTCAGTGTCGTGCCGGTGGCGAACAGCATCAACACAACACCGGCCATCACCGCCGGAATCGTC
>JBFWYF010000403.1:0-6683 GCA_050186685.1 Pirellulaceae bacterium | reverse complement strand
CGGGGTTGGAGATGTTACCGTTGATGGCGGGCATTCCGTTGGCATCGATCTCATCGGGGCAGTTTGTCAGCTGGTCAGGGCGCTATCGGCTGTTGCCAATCTGCGGATCGGCTTCGGCCACCGTAGGTTTGTTTCTGCTGGCGCGGGTCACAAACCATACATCCGCACTCGCGACCTCGTGCTTTTTGTTCGCACTCGGGATCGGACTGGGGATGATCCTGCAGGTACTGATGATCGCCGTGCAGAATGCCGTCGAGTACCGGGACCTGGGCGTAGCCACTTCGAGCGCCATCTTGTTTCGTTTTATTGGTGGTTCGCTGGGCACGGCGGTGCTGGGCGCGGTGTTTGCGTCGAGTCTGGCGGCTCGTGTGGACGGGCTGCCAGCCGACGAGGCGGCAGCCGTGCGTTTGGGGCCGGCGACAAACCTAGTCGAGGAACTGCCGTTTCGGCTCCAGGCAGTGCGCGAGGCCGCCATCGCCGCTGCCATCAACAACGCTTTTCTCGTGGCGAGCCTGGTCGGGCTGGCGGGATTTGCCTTTGCGTGGCTGCTGCCCGAGTTACCACTGCGCCGCACTATTCTGGCGGCCAGCGAAGGGGACGTGGGTGGCGCGATCGGCCAGGCGATGTCGATGCCCAGCGATGGCGAGTCGGCGACGCAGCTCCGGCGCGGCATCTCGGTGTTGGCCGAGCGCGCAAGTCGGGACCGTGCCGTCAGCTGAGCGCCGGCGCGATCGAACGTCCGACGCCGAATGCCTCGCTGCGCTCAAATCAGGCTGACGACTCCACGGGTCGGAGCCGACTCACCGCACCCCACGACCCGCGAATCATCGGGTGGGATTAGTACCTGCCGCTGGGCGCGATAGAATCGGCGATCATGGAGACGAGTATCAACCGGCGAGATCCCTGTCCCACGCATGACCAGTTGTGGGCTCTGGCAGCCAGTCGCGTGACGGGGAAAGCGGCCACAGTGCTGGCCGACCACGTGGCGGAGTGCGCAACGTGCGCATCGGCGCTCCTTGCGCTCCGCGCCTCGTCGCATACGTTAGCTACCGGCGTTGTTGGGGGAACCGCCACGGGCGATCCGACCGTGGGCGGTGAGCGGCGCGAGACAGCGGCACAGGGGGACGATCGTACTCGGTGGGGACCGTCCGTTCCGCAGGGGGTGCCGGCACCAGCTTCGGAGTCCGATGTGACGCTCGTCGGCCAAGGTGCCCGTGTCGGCGAACCGTCGCTCGGCCGCTTTGCCGGCTATGAGCTGATTTCCGAGATTGCGCGCGGGGGCATGGGAGTTGTCTACCGGGCGAAACAGGAGAAGCCGGAGCGGATCGTCGCCTTGAAGATGATCCTCTCTGGACAATTGGCGGCACGCGAGGAGGTAGAGCGGTTCTACGCCGAGACGGAGGCGGCCGCGCAACTCGATCACCGCGGCATCGTACCGGTGTACGAAGTCGGCTCACTCGACGGACGGCATTTTTTCACGATGCCCTTCGTGGACGGCAACAGCCTGGCGGTCCGTGTCGCGCGCGACGGCCCCTTGCCCGCTCGCGAGGCGGCCGACATGGCCTTTCATATCGCGGACGCCGTGGCCTATGCACACAGCAAGAACATCGTGCATCGGGACCTGAAACCTGCAAACATTCTCATTGGCCCGGATGGCCATCCGCGCATCACCGACTTCGGATTGGCCCGCCGCGTCGACGTCCAGCGCGACTTGACGGTCACCGGCCAGGTCATCGGGACGCCGAGTTACATGGCGCCCGAACAGGCCGCCGGCTTGCCGCATCTCGTGGGGCCCGCCGTGGACATTTACGCGGTCGGTGCCATCCTTTACTTTCTGTTGACAGGGCGACCTCCGTTTCAAGCTTCCTCGCTCTACAAGACGTTGGATCTCGTCCGGCAGAGCGACCCCGTCCACCCTCGGCTGTTGAACCCGGCCGTCGACCGTGACATCGAGACGATCTGCCTGAAATGCCTCGAGAAGTCGCCCGCGGCGCGGTACGGTTCGGCGGCCCAGTTGGCCGAGGATCTGGCTCGGTTCCTGGCCGGAGATCCGATTTCGGCGCGGGCGATCACGCGGCCCGAGCGGGCCTGGCGCTGGTGCCGCCGCCATCCCTGGTCGGCTGCCCTGATCGGGATGACGACGGTCGCCCTGGCACTGCTCATCGTTGGATTCGCCTACCGGCAGAGGGCCGACTACTGGCGGCGAACGGCCGAGTTGCAAGGGAAGATCAGCGCCCAGCAGCGGCAGTTGGCTGAGCGCAATCAGGAGTTGGCGGACCTCGCCACGGCCATGCGGCACATGCTCAGTGCCGAAAAACTGGCGGTGCGACGGAATGCGGGGTGGTCGTGGCAAGCATTAGAAGAATTGGAGCAAGCCGCGCGGCTGGCCGGACCGCGTCTCGACGAGGTGCAGTACCGCTCCCTTGCCGCGCAGTGCCTGTCGGCTGTCGATGTGCGGCTGGCGCATGTGGTCGCCGTCGACGTCCTCTCGGCCAATATTGCGTTCACTCCCGACAGTCGCGCTGTCGCCGTGGCCCAGATGAAGGGCGTGCCCCAGGCCTCGGTGTACGTCTATGAGCTGGCGGGTGGAACTCGGGAAGCCACTTACCAAGTCGCGACAGCGTTGGGGAACGCGACGGCGTTCCTCAGCCAGGTGTTTCAGGGCAACTTGTCGCCACGGTTTCAGGAGAGTTTGAGTGGCCTCGCGTTCAGCCCGGACGGCAGGTGGCTGGCCGCGGGTTCTCGCATGGGCAAGATCTACCTGTGGGACCGCAGCACGACAGCGGCGGCACCGCAGACGCTGAACGGGCCGGCAGGGGAGGAGATCAAGCAAGTCGGCTTCTCCGCGGATTCCCGCACGCTGTACGGTGCTACGAGCGCGCCAGAGCACGGACTGGCGATCTGGCAGGGCAGCGACGAGTGGAAGCTCGCGCCGGCCCGCGCCGCCGTGAGAACGCCGTGGGATTGGAGTCCGGATCGTGAGCGTATTGCTTACCGGAGGGACGGGCGAATCGTAGTTGAGCCTCGAGAATTCCAATCCGATCTGGCATCCGTGAGCACTTCGCTGGCAACGGTCCGCTTTACCCGCGATGGTCGGATGTTGGCGGGCGGCGAGGGAGCGGCGATCGCACTGGTGGATGCTCGCACCGGCACCACGCTCCGCCGCCTCGGCGGTGACGAGAAGACGTCCGTGCCGCTCAATGGCCGCCTGGAGTTGGTGGAGGATTGTGGCTTGGTCGTCGCCACCTCGCATGACGATGAATGGGTCCGACTAATCGACCTGGCGTCGGGACAGACGGTTGGTCGCTTGATCAGCGGCGGGCGGTCCGATCCACCGATCACGGTCAGTCCGGACGGCCATTGGCTGGCGGTCGCTGGCGAGACCGCGGCGAATGTCTACGAAATTCGCCGACCCGACGTCCACTCTATCGCCGTGCACGCGAGGCACGCGGTCGAGGATATCGCCCTGTCGCGAGACGGACGGCGTCTGATCTATAGCGCCCACGATTGGGAACCGGAGCATCGGAATCTGCGACACGTAAGGTTGGGCATCGTGGAACTGGAGCGTGGGCAGCGGGTCGGCGATTGGATGGTGCACGCGCCGCGGGAAGGGCGGCCATTTCGAGCGCCGCGGAACGCTCGCGTAGGAAGCGTGGCGCTGGATGATTCGGGAAAATGGATTGCCACGCAGTGCGGTCTGACTGGCTTCAGCTGGCGCGCGGGGACCACGGAACATTGGCCGCGGCAGATGCCTGCGCAGCCGACACCCGCCCAGCGAATCGACGACGCAGATTTCGCGTGGGCCGAAATTCCGGCAGCGGTGGAACGTGTTTCGGACGCGGAGGCGGTGGGAGGGACCGCAGTGCGGTTGGCCGCGCAAGGGGAACCGCGACCGGTGGTTGTGCCGTTGCCACGTGAGTTCCCGCGCCCCGCCGACCTGGTGTTGGCTGCCCGAGTACGCTGTGTGCCCAGCGGGACGGCCGTGCCCAGGCTCGTCGGACGCCTGCTCGACCGCGAGTTCCACGTCGAACTGGACGTACAGCCAGCGTATCAGTGGGTGCAACTGGGAGTCGTCGAGTCCGGAGACTCCGGCGCGGTGTGGCAGGAAGGTGCCGCGCGAGGGCTGCACGGAGTCAGCGTCTCGATCCAGGCCGACGCGGCGACCACGCGGGAAATCTGGCTGGATCAGTTGGCCATGTTGCCATGTTCTCCGCATGCCGACGGTGCCGCGATGCAATTCACGCCGCTGGCCGCACCCTGTTTCTCGCCCGATAGCCAACGGATCTATGCCGTAGTCGATTCTAGCCACGTCGTGAGCTGGAATGGCGCCACGGGGGAGCAAGTGGCACATTTCGACAATCAGTCGATGAGCGTGCTGGCCGGCCAGAACACGATCAAGGGCCTGACGGCTGGCCGAAAATCGGTGGTGGCAGGTACGGAGACGGGGCATGTCGTGTTGCTGGACCCCGCCACGTTGCAGATTCAGCGAGGTTGGTCGGGGCCGTCGGCGGAAGTCACCGCGCTCGCGCTCAGCGCCGATGAATCGTGGCTGGCTGTCGGCAATGCGGCCGGCGAGCTGCACGTATTGCGGACGGCGGATGCGGCTCTGGTCGCCAAGCTCCCTTCGCATGCGGCGCGTGTGACGTCGGTGCAGTTTGAGGCGAGCGGCGCGCTCTGGACATCCTCGTGGGACGGTTCGATCCGTCGCTGGACCGCGGAGGGCGGATCCTGGCGCGAGTCGCTGGTCCTGAGCGAGGCAGGAGGGCCAGTCGAGAAAATCCAAGTCGACGCCGCTGGAGCGAATCTCGTGGCCCATCGCACCGGCGAGCACGTCGTCCATCACTGGCGTCTGAAAGGTGGCGGGCTGTAGGGTGTGGCACTGGCTCTGCCCAGTGCATCCTTCGCCAAGCTACCTACCCCAACGAGGTGTGTGGCACTGGCTCTGCCGGCTCTGCCAGTGTTTCCCACGCCAAGCCACCTACCACAACGAAGTGTGTGGCACTGGCTTTGCCAGTGTTTCCCGCGCCAAGCCACCTACCACGACCGAGGACACTGGCGGAGCCAGTGCCACACGAGTCCGCGAAGGCCGTGGTTCGCTCCGCGAACCCGCGTTGGTCCGGGGAGCGATCCACGACCATCCGTCGCTGGTCCCGCGATAGTCCCTGGCGAAGGAGAGATTTTACCGCGTCGTCTTTTTCCACGAGTCGAGCTGGGATTCCCGTTCGCGAAGCGTTGCCCGGATGGACTCGACTTCGGCGGAAGCGGACTGCAGATGCGCATGCGCTCGCATGCTCTCCTCTGCGGTGACGACTTCGTCCCCCTGGAGCTTCAAGAGTCGCTTGTATTCGTCGCGGCGCAGCGCCTCGATCCGCAGGGCAATCTGGAGTTGCATTTGCAGACTCTCGACCACGGCCGACAGCCGCCGACGATCGGCCTGTTCTCGTTGTGCTCGCTCGCGACAATAGTCCAGCGCCAGGCGTGCCTGCCGCTCATAGTCGCGATCATCTTGCCGGCGATAGGCCTCGAGCGGAACTTCCGAGGAAGCGACGAAGGCATCGAGAATGCGCGACAGGTGGCGTCTATTCCGCGTCCCTTCCACCGCTTCGACCAATGCCTTCTCCAAAAGCGCCTTCGCCTCCGGCGATTTGAACTCGGCCACGGCGTTGAGCAACATCAACGGCGCTTCTTCAAAATGGCGCTCGAGCAGCTTCTTCAGCTTTGGTATCGCCTCGCGCGGCTGAACGTCCACCAGGGCACATGCCGCGGCCGTCGCAATCTCCACGTTTGCGTCGTCCATATGCTTCAGCAATGCAGCCGTCGCCTGCTCATCTCCCCAACGTAGAGACAACAAGAGGATCAATCGCCTCTCACGATCGGTCTCCGAATCCAGCAATTTCAGGACCCGCTCCGTGTCGTAGGGATACCCGGCGCGATAGAGCGCCAGCAGACAGATCATGCGAACCGTGGAATTCTGGCTGTCGTCTCGCGCCACGAGTTGCACGGTGTCGTGCCCGCCATTCTTGGCAAGCTCGCTCAGAATGATGACGGCCTCGTAGGGAAAGCCGGACTCGGCCTGAACTGCGTTCGCCTTCTCGTCGACCCGATAGCCACTCGGGGCGAGGAACATCGGCAGCATGGAGGGATGCAACGGCGAGATGGCGTGTCGTTCAGCGACATCGTCGCTCCGCAGTCGGTAATAGACATTGTGGTAGGCGCCGTACACCGAATCGCGTTTGCCGCCGGAGCCCGTAAAAGCGCCGTCATAGCGGACCTGTTTCAGCAACCGTGCCGCGATCACCCGGAGCTGTTCGGCGCTCATCTTTGTTGGATCCGTCGCCAGCGTCGCTTTGGCGGGACCCCACCAGTCGTTGTAGAGCGTCTGGACCTTGACCCGCATGCGTTCTTCCAGGTTGGGTCCAGGCGCATACAGGTCCGGCAAATCCTTGCCGCAGATCAGCGAGATCGTCCGAGTGTATTCCGGAATCATCACGTGGCACGAACTACGCCGGGAGTGCAGCACGATATAACGGAGCAACAGCGGAACCGCCGCAAGATCGTGCGCGCCGCGCAGGATCTTCGAGGCCTGCGCATAGTTCGTCCAATGGGTATTGTCGTTCGTCGCGATCAGCAGCTCTTCCGCCTCGAGCAGGGCTTCTGCGTTTTTCGACTCCTTCAGCAACTCG
>JBFWYF010000402.1:0-6691 GCA_050186685.1 Pirellulaceae bacterium | reverse complement strand
AAACCATGGCGATCGGCCGTACCTTCAAGGAGTCGTTTCAGAAGGCATTGCGAGGGCTCGAGGTGGGCAGCTTTGGCCTGGGCTGCGATGGTAAGGATCTATGGGGGACACAGCGCGAGCCGACGCGGGACGAGATCCGCGCGAAGCTGGCCACGCCGAACGCCGACCGTCCGTGGTACCTCCGTTATGCAATCAAGTCCGGAATGACCGTCAGCGATATTTATCAGTTGACGGCGATTGATCCCTGGTTTCTGGACCAACTGGTCGAGATCGTGGAACTCGAGGACGCGATGCGGCAGATCGGCGATCTGCGGGCGATGGACCGGACGCTGATGAAGAAAGCGAAGCAATTCGGATTTTCGGATCGCCAGCTTGCGACGATCCTCAATAGCAGCGAAATCGAGGTTCGCGATTACCGCAAGTCGCAGGGCGTCGTCGCGACGTTCAAGTCGGTCGATACGTGTGCGGCGGAATTCGAGGCATTCACGCCCTACTACTATTCGACATACGAGGACGAGGACGAGACCCCGCCCAAGCGGAGCGGGACTCGGCGGGTCATGATTCTCGGCGGTGGCCCCAATCGGATTGGCCAGGGCATTGAGTTCGACTATTGCTGCTGCCACGCCAGTTTTGCGCTGCGCGAACTGGGCATCGAGTCGATCATGGTCAACTCGAATCCTGAGACGGTTTCGACGGACTACGACACCAGCGATTTGCTCTTCTTTGAACCGCTGACCGTCGAGGATGTGCTGAACATCTGCGACCGCGTGCAGCCTGACGGGGTCATTGTGCAGTTCGGCGGCCAGACGCCACTCAATTTGTCGCGCGCGCTGGCGACAGCCGGAGTGCCGATTATCGGCACGAGCGTCGACACGATCGAGGACGCGGAGGACCGAGAGAAATTTGCCGCATTGCTCGACCGCCTGGGGCTGAAGCAGCCGGCCAACGGCATCGCGCGGACTCTCGCGCAAGCGCGTGCGGAGGCGACGCGGATTGGCTATCCGTGTCTCGTGCGTCCCAGTTTCGTGCTGGGAGGGCGAGCGATGGAGATCTGTTACGATCAGGCGCAGTTCGAACGATTTGTCGCCGAAGCCTTCGTGGCCGCCCAAGGCCAGCCGGTGTTGATCGACCGGTTTCTCGAGGACGCGACCGAAGTCGACGTCGACTGCATTTCGGACGGCAATGACGTCGTCGTCATGGGCGTGATGGAACACATCGAAGAGGCGGGCGTTCATTCGGGAGATTCCGCGTGTGCGATCCCGCCGTATAGCCTGCCCGGGCCGGTCGTTGATGAGATCCGCGAGGCGACCCACGCCCTGGCTCGCCGGCTGCGGGTCGTGGGCCTGATGAATATTCAGTTTGCGGTCAAGCGCGAAGGAGGCCGCCCGAACGTCTACGTGCTGGAAGTGAATCCGCGGGCCAGTCGGACTGTCCCGTTCGTGGCCAAGGCTACGGGGATGCCCGTGGCCAAGCTCGCCGCCAAGGTCATGACCGGGATCAGCCTGCGCGAGCTGGGACTCACGAGTGAACCGATCCCAGCTCACGTTTCGGTGAAAGAAAGCGTCTTTCCTTTTCGCAAGTTCGCTGGCGTCGACATCGTGCTCGGACCGGAGATGCGCAGCACGGGGGAGGTAATGGGGATCAGCGATCGCTTCTCGATCGCCTTTGCCAAGAGCCAGCTCGCGTCCGGAACCGTCCTGCCCGAGCGAGGCAAGATCTTTCTGAGCGTTACGCGCCGCCACAAGGACGCGGTAGTCAGCCTGGCATCACGCTTGGCCCAACTCGGTTTCGATCTGCTGGCCACGGAAGGAACGGCGTTGCGGTTGGAAGAGGCGGGGATACAGGTCACCCGGGTGATGAAGATCGCCGAAGGTCACCCCAACTTAATTGATTATCTGAAGAACGGCGAAGTCGCACTGATCATGAACACGCCGAGCGGCAAAGGGGCGCGGACGGACGAAGGGCGTATCCGCGCTGCGGCCGTGCAGCAGGGAGTTCCCTGCATCACCACCATGCCGGCGGCGGAAGCCGCGGTGAAAGCCATGGAGGCGTTGCGGGGAGAGGAGATCTCCGTTCAGGCGATCCAGGACCGGTTTCCTGCGTTAGCCCAGGCGCCCTTCGCGGCCAGCCACCCGGGGGGCTGACCCTCCGTCAGCCCTGCCGCAGCGCTCGGATGCCGTCGCCCAGAGCGGCTTGTTAGATCCACAGATCGCCGCTGTAGGCCAGGATACGGAACCCCTGCGCGAGCATCGCGCGGCCGCTGGTCACATCCGTGACCATGAACCCGGGAACCTTACCGTGCTGCTCGCAGGCGGCCACGACGTGCCGGACGCCTTCCACGAAAAGCGGATGATCGAACTGGCCGGGGATGCCCAGCGAATTGGTCAGGTCGAACTGGCCGATCCACAGAACATCGATTCCCGGAATCGCGGCGATTTCCTCGCAATGCTGCAGCCCCGCAGCGGTTTCAATCTGAGCGATCAGCAAGGTCTCGCTATTGGCGGTCGCGATTTTCTCGCGGAGATCGCCCCCTTCATAATCGTCGTGCGCAATTCCGAAGGCAGCTCCCCGCCGTCCCACGGGCGGATACTTGGCAATCTGCACAAACTTCTCGGCTTGTTCGGCGGATTCCATCATCGGCACCATGATGCCCATCGCGCCCATGTCCAGCACGCGAGCGACAAAGTGGTACTCCAGGGCAGGAACCCGGACGAAAGGCACCGCGCCATCAGGGCGGCACGTGGCCACGAGTCGCCGAATCGTCTCCACACTCCAGCCGGTGTGCTCCATATCGAACAGCACGAAGTCCGCACCGGCCCCGGCGGCAATGCGCGCGATGCCCGCGGTGTCGAACTCGAACACCATTGTCCCGATGGCCGTTCCCCCCGCCGAAATGTTTCGTTTGACGCGATTAAGACGCATGATCTGAGCTTCCTTGAAAACGGTGTACTTTCTGCTGCAAGCAGGAACTGCCCAGCACCGCCTGATTGACCACGTACGAGGGGAATCGGCCTTGCGATGTCGCGAGCACGCCCTCGACCGCCGAGCGGCCAATGCCACGAAACAACTCGTCGGTCCAGCAGATCGCGTGCGGAGCGAGGATAACGTTGTCCAGGCCCAGCAAGGGGTCCTGAGGATCGACAGGCTCCTGGTCGAACACATCCAACGCGGCGCCACTGATGCGCCGCTCGCTCAATACCTTGGTCAGAGCCGCCTGATCGACAATGGGCCCGCGAGCGACGTTGATAAGAAACGACTCGCTCCGCATCAAGCCCAAGCGACGTGCGTCCAACAGGTGGCGGGTCTGGGAAGTCAGGGCACAGCACACGACGACAAAGTCGGCTGCCGCGAGCAACGCGTCGAGTTCGAGCCATTCGACACCCCATGCGGCTGCCTGGGCGGGCGGCACGTGAGGATCATGGCCAACGTGCCGCATCTCCAGCGGCGCCGCCAGCCGCAGGAACTCGCGGCCGATGTTTCCCATGCCGATTACACCCAGCACCCGGCCGGTCAGTCCGACACCCATGTAGTTCAGTTTTTCGTCCCATCGTCCCGCCCGCGTCAGCTGGTCCTTGATCAGCAGCCGGTGCGATAACGCCAGCAGAAATGCCAGTGCCGACACGGCCACGGGACGACGCACTCCGTCCGGTGTGATGGTCAGCATCACGTGGTTCTCGGTACAGGCATCCACATCCACGTTGTCGTAGCCCACGCCGAATCGGGCTACCAGACACAATCGCCGGCCACCGGTGACCGTCCGGCGCGACACGGTCGGCTTCAGCACCAGCAGCCCGTCGTAGTTATCGGCGATGTCGGGCGAAATCTCTTCCTCGTAGTGCGGCAGGAACTCCCAGTCGACTGCCGCAGGCGACCCCAGCAGGTGCAGGCCGATATCCCCGAATCCCACGGTCCCGTCCGGTTTGAGGAAGTCGCGCGTGATCCCGAGTCGGAAGCGAGCTGGCATGGGACAATCCTTATGAAGTTGGGCGAGATTGTAACGTGCAGGACGACCGCGCAGTAGCCTCACGCGGGTGCCAGTTCGTAACGACTGGCCCGTCTCGATCTCGGGCGTCGATCAAGCGTCGTCCACTTTCGCGATGCTCACTTGTGCGCTGCGTGCCGCTGACCACAATTGGAGCCGCCGCGATCCGTGCAGCGCTTCGACGTCGACGGGGAACATCCTCCATGAATCTTCCGCGCCATGAGCTCTTGACTCGCCTGGGACGAGGCGAGTCGATTGAATCCTTGTGCAACGCCCTGGGTATTTTTCTCCACGAGTTCGAGGAATGGTGGAACCGTGAGTGCGCAGACCGCGTGCCGCCCATCCGGGGGCAGCATTACCTGGACGGTCTGCACGCGAGTGTGCGGCTGACCCGTGACGGGCGCGGAGTGCCCCACGTCTTTGCCGAGAACGATCAGGATCTGATGTTCGGCTTCGGATATGCGACGGCACAAGACCGGCTGTTCCAACTCGACTACGTGCGCCGGCGGGGACGCGGCAGGCTGGCCGAAGTGCTGGGACCCGAAGCGCTCGAGTCGGATCGGCTCTTTCGGACTTTGGATCTGGCGGGAATCGCCGCCCGCGAATGGGACTCCTTTGATCCCGCCATTCGGTTACTCGTCGAGAGCTACGCGGCGGGCATCAATGCCTGGATGAACGCCAGCCGCTCGTGGCTGCCGATCGAGTTCGGGCTGCTCGACTACGAACCCGAGCCGTGGCGTCCCGAAGACTGTCTCGTCATCGTCGGCGACTTTCGCTGGTATCTGACCGGCCGCTTTCCGGTCATCGTGGTGCCCGAGCTCGTGAAGCGGGCTGTGGGCGACGGGCCGTTATACCGTGCCTTTCTCGCCAGCGAGGCGGATGACGAGTGCATCCTGCCACCGGGAAGTTACGAGCCAGGAGCGGCTGGCCAGATGCCGAGCGGTGCGACGGGCGAAGAAGGGCCCGGGAGCAACAATTGGGTGCTCTCCGGCCAACGCACGGTTTCCGGTAAGCCGCTGGTCGCCAACGATCCGCACATCCCCTTTGCGGCCGTTTCCTTGTGGTACGAGGTCCGGCTCGAAGGTGGCTCGTTTCAGGTGGCCGGTGCGGCCCTGGCCGGCATGCCAGGTATTTTGATTGGCCGGAATCGCCACGTGGCCTGGGGGATCACGAATAATATTTGCTCTCAACGGGATCTGTACCAGGAACGGGGACATCCCGAACATCCTGGCTACTACCTGGACGATGGCCAATGGCAACCCGAGACAAAGCGTGAGGAGATCATCGGTGTGCGTAGCGCTGCGCCCGAACGGCATGTGGTGCGCAGCACACACAACGGGCCGCTTGTCGATCACCTGCTCCCGCGGCCGGCTGGTGCGACCGGTCCTGTCTCGCTGCGGTGGCTGGGGTTCGAACGCTGTGGTTGGGTGCCCGCCGTACTCGCCATGAATCGCGCGGGCAGTGCGGAAACGTTTCGCCACGCACTACGTCCCTGGGTCGTTCCGACGTTCAACGTCGTCTATGCCGATCGCGATGGGCACATCGGCTATCAGTGCACGGGCCGCCTCCCCTGCCGCGAAGTGCCCGAACGAGGTTACCGACCCGGTTGGGATCCGCAACACCGGTGGCAAGGGACTCTGCCCTGGGAAGGCATGCCCCGGGCGCGTGATCCGCAGCAAGGGTTTCTCATCACCGCGAACAACCGGGTGGCACGCGACGATTTTCCGTATCCGCTGTCGGGAACCTGGGTGACGGGCCACCGAGCTGCCCGCATCCGCATGTCACTCGAGCAGGGGCAGGCGTCGACGCCGGAAGACCATCGCCGCCTGCAGCTCGATGTCTATGCCGGCCGTGCCGCCACTTGTGTCCCGCGTCTGTTGGTATTTCTCGAACGGGAAAGCGATCCGCGACTGCGACAGGCGGCCATGTACCTGGCCGCCTGGGACTACCACATGTCCACGGACAGTGTGGCCGCGGCCATTTATCACGTGTTCTTTGCGCATTGGTGTGCGACCGTGGCGGCCGAGCGATTGCCAGCGGACGCCGTCGACATCGTGGCGGCTACCGCGGCCCCCCTTGCACTCGAGCTGCTGGCCGGCGATCAACATGGCTGGTTCCAACAGCCTCGGCACGCGGCCTTGATCCGTGCCTGTCACTCGGCACTGGATGAACTCACCCGCCGATTCGGCCCGGAAATGCAGGGGTGGCAATGGGGACGCCTGCACGTGCTGGCTCCCAAGCACTTCCTTTCTGCTCGAGGGGATCTGGGAACGCTGCTCGACTTCCCGGTCGCTCCCGTCCCCGGCGAAGGCCAGACGGTCAACAGTACCGCGCCGGATGCCAACTACAGGGCCTGGCTGGGAGCTGGCTTCCGTTTTCTGGCCGATATGGCGGATCCAGCAGGGGGGTACTGGACCATCGAAGCCGGCAGCGCTTCGGGTCATCCGGGAAGCCCCCACTACGCCGATCAGCTGGCCCCTTGGCTGCGCGGCGAGCTTTTCTACTCCACGCTCCAAGACCCGCCGCCTGGTGAGACCTTGGTCCTGATACCCGCCAAACGGACGTGAGCTCCGCGAAACGGAAGGGGGTCAGCGCCCAGCCGACGCGTCGGTTTCGGCATCCGCCAGAAACGCCCGCTGCGTCGACCGGCACAGTGATAACAGTTCCTGGGTCAAGCCGAGGATTTGTTCCAGTTTGGGTTCGCCTCGC
>JBFWYF010000401.1:0-6692 GCA_050186685.1 Pirellulaceae bacterium | reverse complement strand
CCTGGCAGCAGATGATGAAGACGGTCAAGGAGGGCCAGGTGGTGACCGGTACGGTCACACGCTAGTTCAAGGGCGGGCTGCTGGTCGACATCGGGGTCAACGTCTTTTTGCCAGCCAGCCAGGTCGATATTCGACGCCCGGCCGACATTGCAGATTACATCGGGCGCTACGTCCAGTGCGAGGTGTTGAAAATCGACGAAGCCCGCCGGAACATCGTGGTCAGCCGCCGGTCGCTGATCGAGAAGCAGCGTGAGGAAGACCGCGAGCAGCTGCTGGCCGAACTCGAAGTGGGCCAGCTGCGCAAAGGAGTCGTGAAAAACATCGCCGAATTCGGAGCGTTCGTCGATCTGGGCGGCATCGACGGCCTGCTGCACATCACGGACATGAGCTGGGAGCGCATTGGCCATCCTTCGGAAATGGTCTCACTCGATCAGGAGATCGAGTGTGTGATCCTGGACATCGACCGCGAGAAGCAGAAGATCGCCCTGGGTCTGAAGCAGAAGCAGCCGAATCCTTGGGACAACATCGAGGACAAGTACGAAGTCGGCAAGAAGTATCGCGGCTCGGTCGTCAATGTCATGAGCTATGGTGCGTTCGTGAAGCTCGAGCCTGGCATCGAAGGGCTGGTCCATATCAGCGAGATGTCCTGGACGAAGCGCATCAATCACCCCAACGAGATCTTGAACATCGGGGACGACGTCGAGGTCGTCATCCTCGCGATCGACAAGGAAGGTCAGCAGCTATCCCTGGGCATGAAACAGACGCAGGCCAATCCTTGGGACAACGTCAGTGATCGCTACTCGGTGGATACTGAAGTTACGGGCAAGGTGCGGAACTTGACCAATTACGGTGCGTTCATCGAGTTGGAGGAAGGAATCGACGGATTGCTGCATGTGTCGGACATGTCCTGGACGCGGAAGATCAGCCATCCCAACGAGGTGCTGGAGAAGGGGCAGCAAGTTCGCTGCAAGGTTCTATCCGTCGACCGCGAACGCCGCCGCATCGCCCTCGGATTGAAGCAGCTCGAGGACGATCCCTGGGCACGCGACATTCCCAGCAAGTTCCAGCCCGGACAGATCATCAAGGGGAAGGTTACGAAGATCACGAACTTCGGCGTTTTCGTGGGCCTGCAGGACGGGCTCGAAGGACTGTTGCACATCTCCGAGCTGGCCGACCACAAGGTCGAGAACCCGGAAGACGTGGTGAAAGTGGGCGAGGAAATCGAGGTCAAGATCCTGCGCGTCGACACGGAAGAGCGCAAGATCGGTCTGTCGCGCAAACGCGTCGAGTGGGCGGAGGAACAGACGCCGCCGCAGAAGCACAAGACGCCACCGGAAGAGCTGCGCGGCGGTCTGGGTTCGTCCGGACCGCTCATCCGGCCGTCGTAGTTTGCACCACTCCGCGTCAGGATCGGCTAGCGCGGTAGCCCCGCGCCTGCCGCTCCTGACGGCCGGACAACCTGCACCGACTGTATAGGCCGGCAAGAAATCGGTGCGTGCTCCGCCGCTCCCTCTCGAAGCGGTGCAGACCCAGCTCGCGTGCGGTCGTCTCCCTTGCAATCCGCGGGACTCCACCGGCAGACCGAGCAAGACCGCTACGCGTGGCATTCGGCGTCCGACGCTCCTCCCGACGCTGTCCAGCGACACCCCCCCGTCCAGCAGGATCCGAACGCACGGAACAACTAGCGCAGTTCCACGGCACGTCGCGAGTGTGCAGTGGCCGCACGATAAAGGACGATGTTGGATTTGTTCATGGTGGAATTGACGTTGGGCAGGATGCCGCTAACCCGCTTTACGGCCGCTGACAAACCGAAATCTATGTCACGCATTCGCCCGACCAGTAGTGCTGCAAGTTCTCGATCTGTTCAGCGCAAGACCTCCCGACGTGCCGATTCGTCGGTGCAGACGCCGCTCGAGACATACTTGCGGGAGATCAACGAGACGGCCTTGCTGAGCGCTGAAGAAGAGCAAGATCTCGCGGAACGTATCGGTGCGGGCGACGTCCAGGCGCGCGACCAGATGGTCCGCGCTAACCTGCGGCTGGTCGTGAACATCGCTAGGGGGTACACCGGCAAGGGTCTGGCATTGCAGGACCTGATCGAAGAGGGAAATCTCGGCCTGTTGCGGGCGGTCGAGGGTTTTGACCCGGCGATGGGAACCCGGTTCAGCACGTACGCCAGCTACTGGATCAAACAGTCGATCAAGCGGGCCCTGATCAACTCGGCGAAGACCATCCGCATTCCGGCCTATATGGTCGAACTGCTGTCGAAGTGGCGGCGAGCGACAGCGCGGCTGACCGAAGAGCTCGGCCGTACGCCGACCCCTGAGGAGATCGCACGCGTGCTGGGCCTGCCGCGCAAGAAGCTGCCGATCATCAAGAAGGCCATTCGCATCTACAACTCGACTCCGCAGACCGATCAGGCGGAAGTGGGCTGGTCGCTCGGCGAAATGGTTATGGATGAGCGGATGAAAAGCCCGGACGAGGAGTTGCTGGAGCACGACGTCCTGACGCACGTCCTCGAGATGTTGCGGACCATGGACCAGCGCGAGGCCACGGTGTTGCGGATGCGTTTCGGACTGGATGACACCGAGCCACACACGCTGAAAGAGATCGGCGAGCAGCTGGGCCTGACACGGGAGCGCGTGCGACAGATCGAAACGGAAGCTCTCGGCAAACTGGGCGACGGCCTGAAAGATCCCCGGGAACGCCTGCTCGAAGCCCTCTCAGACGAATAGTTGCCGTTCCGCCGGCCTGCGTCAGTCCTCATGGCGCATCCCCAGCTTCGCCCGCGACTCTTCCGTCATGAGCTCCGCCCGTTCTTCCAGAACCAAGGGGCGGCCCGAATGGGTGGCGTGCACATAGGTAAACTCCGCGCCAAGCAGGAAAATCTGCGCGGAGTAGTACACCCACAGGAGCACGACGACCAGGGAACCGGCGGCACCATAGGCGGACACCCAGCTGCTGTTCGCCAGATACAGCCCGATCAGGTACTTGCCCATCGTGAACAGCAGAGCCGTCACCGCCGCGCCGACCCATACGTCATGCCAGGCGATTTCCACATCGGGCAACAACTTATAAATCATCGCAAACAGCACGGTAATGAAGCCGAAGGAAATGAGCCCGTGGATGGCGCGCCACAGGAAGATCCCGTCGGCCCACGACGCCGGTGTCAGGAAAGTCGCGAGCGCGGACAGCGCCGTACTGAGCACCAGAGACACCAGCAGCAGAAACCCGACACCGAGCACGACCGTGAACGACCAGAAGCGGTCGCGCACCATGTCCATCCAGCTTCGGCCTGCCACCGTCTGGACTCCCCACACCGTGTTGAGCGCCTCCTGCAACTGGCTGAAGACGGCCGTCGCGCTGAAGAAGAGGATGCCAACACTGATCACGGTAGCGAACTTGCCCGATCCATCCTCCGCCGAATCGCGAATCGTCTCCTGGATCGCGGTCGCGACCCGCGGGCCCACCGTCGCGCGGATCTCATTGGCGATATGCCCCCGCGCTGCCTCTTCTCCGAAAGCCAGACTGGCGACCGCCACGGCGATGATCAGAATCGGCGCTAACGAAAAGACGGAGTAGTACGCGAGCGCCGCTCCCAGCTGGAAAGTATTATCGGCCCACCACTTCGTCACTGCTTCTTTGGCCAAGTGCCATGTGCTGCCCAGCTTCATCCGTCACCCCGCGGGAGAGAGGGCCGCAATCGTTGTGCCAGAACATGCACCGGCGGTGGCGGCTCTCCTCGCCGCCTCCTCGCCGCGGGATGCCACCCTTCATGGTCGCGCTTCGTACAACGCGATCTCGCCCGACTCAAAGCCGATGGCGAACTGATTGGTCAGCCCGGTAGCGAGGATGGCAATGGGCTGCGAGGCAAACTCGTCCATCCGCGCCGCATAGACCAGGTCATCTCCGTGGGGCACGTACACTTCCGCTCCCGACCGGTCGGCGGCAATCAGCATTCCGCCGCGGTTGAAACCTGCCAGGGGACGGGGCATGTCGCTGGCAAACTTGCAGCTCCGCCCATGATCGAAATGACTGGGCCAGTACACGACGCCCCCATGGTCAAACGAGATCGCGATACGGGCCCGGGCGAAAGGCGCCGATCCGCTTAGCCGGAAAATTGGACGCTCCAACTCGACCAGGGGCATCAAGCTTCCCCGGTCGATGACATACAGTTGCCGCCCGCACGACACATAGGCCTTGCCTCGGCGAACGAGCAGTGCGTACGCGCTGGCTTCGTCAGTCGAATCGTACTGTGCTGCGGAACGCAGCTCGAGCGAGACCAGCGGACGCTCCGAGGCATCCAGCCATTCGAAACACAGTCCCTGGTTCTCCCCACCTTTCAGCAGCGCGAGCGTACTGGCAGACGCGCTCAGGGCCAGCACGTTCTGGCGGGAGTCGACATGCCTTACTTCGGCCTGCCGGAACAAGTCGCCCTCCGGAAACCTGCGCACGGCACAAAACGGCTCGATGCGCGGACCAGCTGCCACGTACAGCCAATCCAACGACTCGTCCAGCGCACAGTGCATGTGCAGGGGCGAAGCGAGACGCCACGCTGGCGGCTCGGCGAACTCCAGCAAACCGTCCCAGGTACTCCGCGCGAGCACAAGCTCCTGACCACAGACGCCGACGGCGTAGATGGCGTCTCGCCCCGTCATCATGGCCAGCCAAGTCACGTGGCATGGCAAGCCCCAGCGGCGAACGAGCGTCGCGCGCCCCGTCCGCCGCGGAGGACGAGGCGGCACTCTTGTCGGGCGCGCCCGACGCGCGAAACGTTCGCAGTCGTGATGCAGCAGCGGGTCGTGAGGAGCCAGCGACCGCACGGCCTGGAGCAGCAACGGCACTTCGTGGCTGGCCGAGTCGCGCAACAGCCGCGCCACGACCACCCGCACGGCGTCCTCGGCATCGCGGCGTACCGCGGGGGACGGCGACTTGACCTGCTCCGCCAGGATCGCAGGCAGAACCGTACGATGCTGCGGCGAGATCGATCCTTCGGTCAGCTCGCCCAGCCGCCGCTGGACTTCCGCGGAACGCCCCAGTCGAGTCAGCAGTTGAAATGCGGCTCGCAGGCAACTCGCCGCCTGAACCGAGTGCGGCCATCCCGAGTCGAGTGTCGCGAGTGCCGAGTCTGGACTCTTCACCTTCTTTTCGAGGAGAGTGGCGGCGCCCAGATAGTTGCCATGGGCCCGGGCTTTGGCGGCGGCAGCATGAAACGCGGCCATGGCCCGTTCGGCCTCGCCCAATCGCAAATACAAATCGCCAGCCACCTCGTGTTCCTGCAGTTCCTCGAACAGGACGATGGCTTCCGTCAGCAGCCCCCCCTCAGCCAGGCACTTCGCGGCGGAGAGCGGTTGATGCAGCTTGTCGCGGTACAGGATCGCGGCTTCCCGAAAGTGGCGCCCGGCGCGCAAGGCCCCGGCCGCATTCGGCAGATCGCCCAACAAGTGACCGAAGATGTATGCCGCCCGGCGATATCGTCCCAGCTGGAGTTCGCGGCTCGCCAGGTCCCGATACCGTTGTCGCAGCCGTTGGTGATCCAACGCATTGATCTGCCACGACGACGCGGCGCGGACACGAAACAGCGAGGACAGGTCAAAATTCACTTCCCGCCGGCCGAGTTGGCTGCCACCCGTCACGGTGCCGCGTTGACGTCCGAATTCTCCAAGTGGCGCCGCATACTTAAGACCTTCATCCGGATTACGCTCCAGCATGTCAAACAGCCGTGACAGCTCGCGATTGCGTAGCGACTGCTGGATCCGGTTCAATCGCGCAAGCTGGTCAGCAGCCCAGTTACCTGCTCCGAGAATCTGGGAAAGCGCCCGCGCTCCCGGTACATGGCGGGCGGACCAATCCATTGCGCGCGCCAAGCCCTTAAGTGCGGAGCGGCCGAGGCGGTGGACCGGCCCCCCGGACGGCTCCTCGGGTGTGGCAGGCAAGTCCTGCCAGCTGTCTGACGTGCTGCCAATGTCGTCGCTGGACTGCCTGAGTACGTCGTCCGCGGTGAGTTCGTCGATCGGACTGACACGCTCCAGCCGGCTGGCGCACGACACGCCCGGATCCGCGAAATGCCAATCTCGCTCGCCACGCGGCGGAGCAGCCAGCAGGTCCGACATCGTCCGCAGGTCGGCCGCCGTAAACGCAAACAGCCCCGCGCGCGGATGCCAGACGTAGTCGTAACCGTCGGACAGCAGGCCGATCAGTTCCGCATCCGCCAGGCGCGGATAAAGTTCCGCGTCCACGGGCACGTACAGCCGGCCAGCCACACAACCATACGGAATCGCGGCGGGGCCCCGGACCGCAGCGGGTGCCCCAGGGACGACGAACGCCCCGATGGGATGGCTTACTCCTTCGTCGGCGGTACCGGTGGTATCCTGTCGGCGGCGCTCCTGTTCTGGCTCACCTCGCGTGTCGCTGCGTCGCCCCGCGGCGAGCGAGGGCAAAAGACACAATCGTAATGTGCTCTGATCGACCTCCCAGGAAGTCATCTCCTGCAACCAGGTCGCCACATCTCCATCCGGGAATAACCAGGCCGTCACTTCACGGATGGGGTGACCGGTGAATCGCAGCTCAAGTGGAACTTGAGTCATTCATTTAACTCCTGGGCAAATGCCACCAGGACGTTCCGAAACACCTCCGAAGTATCGGCGAGGGATGCGCGGTCGGTCGCGAAGAAAGGACTACCCCACGCACGA
>JBFWYF010000400.1:0-6718 GCA_050186685.1 Pirellulaceae bacterium | reverse complement strand
CAGATTTCAATGCCCGGTACGTTGGTGGGGATCGGTTGAAACGGCCCGCGGACTTCCTGAGGCGCATCGACCTTCAGGTCGAACATGTCCTGGTGGGGAGGACCACCGCACAGGTAAATCAAGATCAACGCTTTGTGCGACGGGCGTCCCGCTTGAGCTTCGGCCGCCAGCAGCTGCGGCAGGGACAGACCGCCAAAAGCCAGCCCCCCAACCCGCAGGAAATTGCGCCGCGACACGCCATCACAGAATCCTGCCGCTTGTGCCCCACGAATCGTCAACATGGCCCGGTATCCCCAGAGGCTCGCAATCCCCACTTCCTCGCGAACGAGGCAGGTGGTTTCCGCGAGCCATCCTAGCAAACGGGCCTCGGAGCAACAACGCAGGTCGTCCGACCTGTCCATGCGGGTTTCCGAGAACGCCCCGAACGAGGCTCTGTCCGGAAACTTCATGCGGCTGACCTCGAAGCGGTTCCCCAAGCTCCCTCTCCCGGTACTCCGGGAGAGGGACAGGGGGGCCAGAGTCGGGGTGGCGCGCTTCTCGTTGGGCGCCTAGCCAGCCATGCGCGAAATCCGATTGGGCGTCTCGGCGGCTGCCGGCTGGTAAATGAACTGCATGAGATACGCATCTTCCGTCGTATCTTCGTAAAAGTCCCGCAATACCGATATCGCTCGAAAACTGGATTTACGGAAGAACAGCTGCGCCGCCAGGTTCGTCTCGCGGACTTCGAGCAGAATGCGGTTACGGCGCTGATGAGACAGTTTGCTGATGAGCTTCTGGATCATCGAGGATCCTACGCCACGCCGGCGGACTTCACGCCGGACCGCGAAGTTCAGCACATGCAACCGCGACTTGTGGAGTTCGTAGATCATGAACCCCACGACGCGCTCCTCGAATTCCGCCACCATCCCGATGCAGTTTCGCTGCCGCAGGCAGCGCAAGAAGTCATCCTCCGACCAGGGGAACTCAAATGCCTGCTGCTCGATGGCCAGCACTTCCGGCATGTCGCGCCGAATCATCCAGCGTATGTGCACACAAACGTCTTGTTTGCCCTGAGCGTTCATCCCCGGACTCCTTTCCCACCAAGCCGATTCGCATCCTGCTGCCCGGCCGACCTGAAAGCGACTGGCGATCCCTCCTGGATCCGCCCTGCTCCCGCCGCTTTGCTTTGAATACGTGGTTCCCTTCACGCCATGAAGAAGCCTAGCAAAAGGCGCGTTTCGAGCCAATACGAACTGCTGCGCCACCGCCATCTGGGGTTTCACCTTCGACAAGCGTACGGCAATGAAACGCGGATGGCGCAGATGACGCAGACAAAGCAGCGTTCAGATGGCCTGGACGGTATGCTGTTGTCGTGCGTTCTACACGGCTCCGTGATTCGAAAGAATCTGGTTACGAATCCATCGGCTGGTCGCAGGGGATGTGGTCGTGGACTCATGATGGAACGGCCTGTCGTCAGGGAAACATCCGCTCTGCGGCCCTCGGCGACGTCTGCGTTTCCATTCTGAGCGCGTGGGTCAGCATCTCGTGCGGCGGTCGCCGATCGTCTCAGAAAAATCTGGAGAAACTGGGATGATGCAGCATTATCTCGCTCGGATGTTCGCGTACGTCGCGTGGGCTGATCGTCAGACCATCGGCACGCTTCGTGCAACTCCTGCCGCCGAGGCGGAGGCGTTGCCGCTGTTGGCCCACGTACTCGCCGCGGAACACGTCTGGCTCGCTCGGCTAACGGCCCGGCCGTCCTCCCACCCGGTGTGGCCAACACTCACGCTCGAAGAATGTGTGTCGCTGGCCGCTGAAAATGACGCGGGTTATCGTGCCCTGCTGAAACAGCTGAGCGACGACGATCTCGCTGGTCCTATCCGTTACCGAACTTCCCAGGGACAAGAGTTTGAGACGCCCAGGATCGATATCCTGACGCAGGTCGTCACTCATGGCCCCTACCATCGCGGCCAGATCGCCAAAGTCGTCGCCCGGCACGGGGGTACAGTTGCCAACACCGATTTCATCACGTTTGCGCGGGTTACGCCGACATGAAGAAAGCTCTCACGCTGGACGGTGAAACAGACGAGGGTCGGCCATTCGGACCGCCTTATTGTACCGTACGAACTCGGCTGCTGTTGTTAACGGTCCTGCCAGCCGTTCTGGTCGGAGCCGTATTCGAGATCTTCCTTCACCATCGACATGATTACTCGGGACACTATGCCGCCGGTTATGGCGCAACGCTGGCGGCCGCCATGTTCTGTCTGCGGTTATACGAGGAATCCGCGTTTCTCTGGCATGTTGGCCGGTTCGTCCTACCGTTCTGCTTCGTCTGCGTTTCAGGTGGCGCCCTCGCCGAGGCCACGGCGTTTCGGATTGCCAAGTTCGATGAAATTGACTTCTGCAATCAGAGCCTCGGGGCCGTCCTCGCGACGCTGTGCGCTTCCGCCTACATCGGTCTCAGAGGGCAAGTCAGCGAGGCCTACGATGATGGGATGATTGTGGGAATCGCGTTTCTCGGCGCGGGAGGTTGCCTTGCAGTTGCTTAATACCACGCTGTTGATTGCGCTGGCCGGGGCGCTGGTTGCCGGCAACCTATGGTATTCCGCTGCCAGATCCTTGATACCGCTGGCACTCGCGGACGAGGTTCGCGATGTGGAAGTGCGCCGGGAGAAGCACCCCGGTCGCGACGATGTCCATTTGCTCACGCTACGAGACGGGCGCGTGATGCACATCGATCAGGCCGTTGCCACCAAAGTTTTCATCGGCAGCCAGCTGGCGAAGGAAGCCTGGTCCCATGAATTGCGGGTCGACGACGGCGAGGTGGCGCTGAGTTGGTCCGATGACTTTCGCGGGATGCGCGTGGCGATGCCGTTGGTCTTCGCCATCGTGGTGGCCACAGCGGCAGGCGCCGCTGTCGTGGGGGCTTGTGGAGGAATCTTCTCGCATCGCAAGGATGCAGCGAGGTGATGGTGGACTCGAGTCCATCATTCGCGGTTTTCCACGTTTTGCGAGCATTTGATCGCAAATTTGATAATCTGTCAGCAGGATAATGTCGGGGAAGAGCCCATGATGGAAAGCGTGGAAATTGTCCGATATCGCGACGAGTTCTATCCCGTCGGATTCCGTAAGCTCTTTGCGCTGATGCTGGTATCCTCAGTGACGGTACTACCGGCGGTGGCTTCATGGGCCGATACCCCTGTCGAATCGGCGACGGAATCACGGCTGCCCACGGGCCGATTCCGCCCCCGCGGTGGATTCCTGCGCGAGACAGAGAAGCCACAGCCCGGTGTGGTTTCCACTTTATGGGGTATCGTCAAGCGCTGCTTCCAGGTCACGGTTGCCACGCTTGGAGTGATGCTGTATTACCCCAGGAGCGGCTTTAAACGGTACGCACTGTTGTGTGGGCCATTTATCGCATTCTTCGTCCCCTTCGTAGTCGGGCTGTATCTGCGAGGCCGGAGTGAGGTGTTTCGGGCTGAAATCGTGGTTGTAGCGCTCTTGGCCCTGGCGCCGGGAGTCGCACTCTACGTCCTGCTGACCTCGCGCAAGGCCCGTAGAATGGGCATCCCTTGGTAACGTGCGGTGGACGTTGTCGCCAAGCGGTACGTCGTCGGCGACTTCCGAGAATCGTATCGGTTCCCTTCGGTTACCGCACCCGATACAGCGTCACTTCCGAGTCGGTATGCTCGGGACCGCCATGGTCCAGTTGGACGAGCAAGCTCGGGCGGTAGGGATAGGACGTCACCGAGTCGAACCGCTCGATGACCTGAGCCAGCGCGGCCTGAAAGTCCGGGTCCTGTTGAGCGTGCAATCCGGCGACAAGGAACGTCGGCACGAAACCGTGTTCACTGCGTGCCGGTTCCAGTTCCAGGGTGGCCACGGGGACCACGGCCGGAGCTCCCAACGCGCGCAGGTGAAAGACAAGCGCCGGTTCCCCATACACATAGAACACCGGCCCCGGATCGGAAGAAGCCGGGCGCCCGGAGGATGGTGATTCGCGCGTCGTAGCGAGAATCTCCGCCGCGATCCGCTCCAGCCCCCGGCGGTCCTCGCGCCATGTGACGGGGCCAGGCGGGCGGGTTGCGACGAACACACCCGCCACGCTCAGCACCCACACGACGAGTGTCCCGGCCAGGCGAGCCCCCGTGCCTCGACCGTCGGAGCCGTCTCGAGAGACATGGACCAGCGCCCCGGCGACGGAGTCCAGCCACAGACCGCTGGCCAGCCAGGAGGCACCGAGTAGCGGCAAAGTCAATCGCAAATAGGGCGTGTAAAAAGGTGTCAGTACCAGCAGGCACGCGAACCAGGATATCAGCAGCCAGAGCGCTGCGGGCGGTGGATTAGCCGAGCCGCGACGCATCGCCGTCCGTGTTCTCAACGCCAGTCCCACGGCACCCGCTACGACGCTGCAAAGCGTTGCGCCGATCCACCACGCAGCCGCCATCATGAACAGACTGAATGCCAGTACACACAGGCACTCCATCCAGCTCACGCACCTGTCCCCGCTCGCTTCGTCGCGTGACGTAAGCCGCCGTAGCGCCCAGGCCAGGAGCACCGCCGCGCCCCAGGCATAAACACCGGCGATCCCGTCGACGGCCTGCCAATTCGCCACTTGCCTGGTGAGGCTGCTCGGCCAGCCGGCGAGCCCCACAACGTAGCGGCTATGGTTCGCGGCCACGGCGGCGTAGCCGCCCACGGGCTGCAATCCATACAGCACAGGCAGCCAGATGGTGATGGCTGCCGCACACGCCACGGCCCAGCCGCCCCACGTCCGCCACATCCAAGTACGCCCGTCGCGGGTCACCGCAACGACAAACAATGCCGGGCAGGCGACGGCTAGGGGCAGCCAACCGTTGTACTTGGTCCACCAGGCGCATCCGGTCAGCGCGCCGGCCAGGGCGTAGTCCCGCCACCGTTGCGACTCCGCCGCTCGCGCAAACCGTTCGAGTGCCAACAGCATCCATCCGAGCAGCAGCACATCGGTCAGAACCGCCAGGGAAAACATACTGTGTACGTCACTGCCGGCCACCAGGATTGCCGCAGACAGCGCGGCAACGGGGCCAAACCAACGGCGGCCCAACCACCACACGGCCAGCACGGTGGCACACCCCACAATCCACGCGGGCAACACGGCGGCCCAGCCGGTCATGCGCCCCGCGAGGATCATGGTCCACTCGACGATGGTTGGCCACAGCGGAGGCGCATAAAGGTGCCGCAAGGGATAGCCATAACCCGATTCGGCGCCAAAAAGCAGGTTCGATGCATACACCCCCTCATCGAAATGCTCGACTGTCGACAGCCTGTAACCGCCGGTTCGCTGCACGATGCCAGCCAGCACGACGAGTGCAGTGGCCCAGCCTTCCGCCAGACGCGCCACACGGGGGGACTTTGGCCGCGCGGACGAGGCTGACGGCCCAGCCTCCGCCGGAGAAAGGGAAACGTGACGAATCTTCCGTCTCATAACCGCGGCGGCTCCTATTCGTGCCCGCGTGGCCGGCGTATTCTAGGCTCTGTCCGAGAAACCCTCTCCCAGAGTACCGGGAGAGAGGACTTGGGAAACCGCTTCGCGGCGGGCCAGCTGGGTTTTCGGGCAGAGGCGAGGCTGTTGTTCCTGTACTGCGACTCCATTCCTGGGACGATGATGACATCCACCCGGCAGACCGCCAAGTTCTTGATGCAACGTTTCGAGGAAGCGGGACTGCGCCCGGACACGCGCAAAGGACAGAATTTTCTAATCGATTTGAACCTGCTGGATATCCTGGCCGACTCGGCGGATCTTGGACCGCGCGACGTCGTCCTCGAAGTCGGTACGGGGCTCGGATCCCTCACGACCAAGATGGCCCCGCTCGTGGCCGCGGTAGTAACCGTCGAGGTCGACTCCCATCTGCAGCAGTTGGCCGCGGAAGAGCTCGCCGACTTCCACAACGTGACCATGTTGTGTCAGGACGTGCTGCGGAACAAGAACAACATCCATCCGCACGTGCTGGAGACGATTCAAGATAAGCTGGGATCGATTCCGGAGGGCCAGCTCAAGCTGGTCGCGAATCTTCCCTACAATATTGCCACGCCGCTGATCTCGAACCTGCTTCTCGGCCCCGTCGTACCGGTATCGATGACGGTGACGATCCAGAAAGAGCTGGCGGACCGGATTACGGCCGGTCCCTCGACGAAGGATTACAGTTCGTTGAGCGTCTGGGTGCAGAGCCTGTGCGACGCCTCCATCCTCCGAGTGATGCCTCCCAGCGTTTTCTGGCCTCGACCCAAAGTCAATTCGGCGATTATCCAGATCGTCCCGCGGGCGGAAAAGCGCGCGCGGATTCCGGATCTAACCTTTTTTCACACCTTCGTGCGGGCTATGTTTTTCCATCGGCGCAAGTTTCTGCGCAGCGAACTGGTCAGCGCGTGCAAGGATCAACTGGGAAAACCCGAGGTGGACGCCGTGATGGCCGAATTGGGGTTGGGACCGCAGTCGCGGGCCGAAGAGCTGCCGGTGGAGACGATGCTGACCCTGTGTGAAGCCATCCGATCCCGCACGCAGCCCGCCGCCTGACACCGGGCCTGCCCGAAAAAAATACACCTGGATGACCGAGACAAGGCCGGGACGGGAGCCGGCTCGAAGAGGAATGTGAGCGATGCAATTTATCGAGATGACTGGTCGGACCTTGGGCAAGATCATTACCGTCAAGGAGCTGCATACCACTACCTTGGAGGAAGCGGGTGTGCACGAT
Source organism: Pirellulaceae bacterium (assembly GCA_050186685.1). GTDB lineage: Bacteria > Planctomycetota > Planctomycetia > Pirellulales > Pirellulaceae > CAZFLF01. The sequence goes on along the minus strand of JBFWYF010000400.1, from coordinate 8 downwards.
TCGACGAT
>JBFWYF010000399.1:0-6733 GCA_050186685.1 Pirellulaceae bacterium | reverse complement strand
CAACTCGAAGTCGATGGTATTGGGACCAGGTGCTACCGTGGCTTGCAGAATCGACTGGGCAGAATCCCAGTATTTCGGCGACAGGGTCTCCTCCAATCCGGTCTCGGCGGCCGCCGGCTGATCCCCCGCGGCTGCGGGCGGGTCTTTCATCTTGCTGATGGTAACCGCGAAGGTGCCCTCCGGAGCACCCTCGCCGCTGCGGTTTTCCGGCTTCAGCGTATACTTGCCGTCCGCATCGGTCATGGCAACGCAGGTGTTGCCGCGCGTCGTGCCACGAGGAAAGAACATCACTCCAGCGTTGGCCAGCGGCTTACCCTCCAGCGTTACCGTGCCACTGACCGGATGCAGTTCCGGTCCGTCGTCGCCACAGCCGGTGGCCAGCAGGGAAGCGGTCATCCCCAGTAAACAGGCGAGGTGCCGAACTTGTGCGTCAATCGTCATAGTCATGTCGTTGTCCCAGTCAGGGAAAGAAGTCTCGTCGGAGCAGTACACAAGGGGCGACGGCAACAAGCAACCGCTGGCGGGCGGGGCCGAGCCCCGTCCGCCGCGGTATCGGGTTGCCGTGGCCGAGCACGAAAGAAGTCAGATCACGGAATCCTGCCAGCCTGTCCATCGGACATGCGGGCGAGGTTCGTCAACATGGTGAAGTCGATGGTCTGCGCGATGAAATGTACGGAGCCATCGCCCATGACGAAATTGCAGCCGCCCGGATGACTGCTTCCGGCCCAGGCCCAGCTGCCCAGTTGCCCCGGAATCTGAGTGGGGCGAGTCGGACCGCGGTCGCGGACATTAATCCCGCGACCGTTCTGCTGAGTACACGCTGCATCGACGCCAATCATCACCCAGCCGCGATAGCCCCACGCGTTGCCCTCGCCGTTGACAACATCGAGCGTGGTTTCGCCCACCATGATTGTGTTGCTCGTGCCATCGATGACGGAATGAAGTCCGGTGTCGCTATTCTCGCCAAACATGTTCCGGACATTCTGAGCCAGCTGCTTGAAATAATTGCAATTGATGTGGCAGTTTACGCTGAAGTCGTAGTTCGTACGGGCTCCTTTCAAGCCGCTCCCGACCTTAATCGAATAGAAGGCACTGTTATCCACATGAAAAGGATTGCCCGGATCACTGGGGCAAATGAAAATAGGCAGCTTCTGGGTCACCAGCAATCCGTTGCCGTTCAGTACCGGATCGCCGGCCATCGGAGCCGGACTCCCACCACCCGTCGAGGTCGCCAGCGAGGCGCAGCCGATGGGAGAGTATTTCTGAGACAGATTCAACTGTTCGAAGTAGGGCAACACGGTCAGCCACCCGGACGCGTTCAGCGCGGGTGTGTCGCCGACGTAAACGCCCGTCTGCTGACAGGCTTTCCACGAATAAGTGGCGGCGGGGAATTTCTTGAAGTTGTCGTGGGAATTGTGTAGTGCCAAGCCGAGTTGCTTCATGTTATTCGTGCAACTCATGCGGCGCGCCGCCTCGCGTGCGGCTTGCACGGCGGGAAGCAGCAAGGAAACGAGGATGCCGATAATGGCGATGACCACCAGGAGTTCCACCAGAGTGAAACCGGCCGACGAGGATCTACAGCGTTTCATGACGCGTCTCCTCACCTGGTACACGAACGCGGGACCCGCGATACGCTCGCGCACTTTCACCGCATCCTGTAGCCACGGTGCGTGAAGAAGGAACGAAGATGAAGAACGTACTGGGGTTACTTTATCCCAGTATCGAGGGGGCTGCGTCAAGCGAAGTCGGTAGAAATCCGCCGGCCGGCGTTGGTGTTAGTTCGTCTTCGCCCCGCGATTCCTGACCGTACATTCCCGAAGGGCCTCGAATAATCCCAGCATCGCGCCCGCATGTTTTACGGCGAGCACGGCGACAGGCGACTCAGCCATAACTTGCGATGTGACGCTACCGAGCAGGATGGCCGCGGCACGGCTGCGCCCGCGCGTGTTCATCACCAGCAGGTCGGTACCATGGCAACCCGCGCAATGGAGAATGGTGTTGCCGACCTGGTAGCCCTCAACAACGGCGGGTTGAATCTGGATTCCCTGGCAATCGATGTTTCCCAGGAACTGCTGGAATGCGTCGCGTTCATGACGCCGCACGTCTTCGAGACGCTCGTCGTAACGAATCATGTCGGGATCGGAAAAGACGTGCAGCGCCGTGCACGCGCGCAAGCCCGCATGCCGTGCGATGGCCGCCGCCACGGCGACGCTGTCGGCCGAGTTATCCGAGAAGTCGACTGGAGCCAGGACCTGGGTGATCGACACGGGGGCACTGTCCGGGACCAGCCACACCGAGCAAGGAGCGACCATGGCCAGTCGCTTGGCCAACGATCGCTGACCGCTGCGTGTCCTGCGGTGACCGACCAGGACCAGATCAGCGTGGCTCTGAGTGAGCGATTCGATGAGCGAGTCGACTCGCAGACCCTCCAAGACGGTGCAGCGCAAACGGGTGTCCTCCCGCGGGGAACCGAAATACTCTTCGACCTCCGCTCGGCATCTAGTCCATACCGACACGTTCGATTCCGGCGCATCGGCCGGGCGCGCTGGAGTATGCACGTGGACGAAGTGGTATTCGCTTCCCAAACCAATATGGGCCAGAACACGCGCATACTCCAGCAACGGACGGTCCGTGGGAGCGGCGGCCAGGGCGACCGTCACCCGTTGGAATCGCTTCATAGATCTCCCTCAACCACGTATCAAACTTCGCCAGTCGCTTGTCTCGCTTCCACCGCGGTTACGGGAACCGGCCGGGACCAGTACCGTGGCGGTTCGTCCGGTGCGGGACGGGCACGAGCAGGTCGTTCCACCCAGGGACGAAGAACCCCATAGATGATCAACGCCGACAGAACGCCTGTCAGGAAGTCGGTCAGCGGGACCATCAGGGCGGTATAGATCATCAACGCCGCGTGGAAACGACTATGTTTCCAGACATCGCGGATCTCGGAAGGCTTGATCATGTTCGTGGCGACCCAGAGGAGGATACCGGCGATGCTTGCCATCGGCACATACTCCAGGTACGACGCCAGCAGGATTGCCATGGCCAACTTGAGGACGCCTTTGAAGTATCCGGCCAGCGGCGTCACGGCACCTGCTTTGATGCTGGTTGCCGTTCGCGCCAGCGCGCCGGTGCAAGGGAATCCATTGATCAGGGGGGTAATCACCTGCACGAGTCCTTGCCCCCATAATTCCTTGTCCGGATAGAACGGAGAGCGGCGGTTGTCGGCCAGCCGGTCGGCCATCGTGGAACATAACACGCTCTCGACGGCCGAAACGAACACGATCGCGAAGGTGAAGTAGACAATGTCGAGCAAGACCGACGCTTCCCAAGCGGGCATGGCCGGGCCCGTCCAGACGAAGAAGTCCGTGGGGATCGAGCCAAAGCGATCTTTGATCAGCACAATTCCCTGGTCGGCGAACAGCCACGAGGCCAGCAGCGACGAGATGCCCAGCGCAATGAGAGGAGCCGGAATGAATATCGACACCTTCAGGAGCCCGCGGGTCAGTCCGAACGTCAGCAGGGCGAGGCCGCACGCGAACCAGTTCGCCGAATTCATCTGAGCGGCAATTTCCTGCAGCTTAGTCAGCAAGTTCCCCTTGATGCTGAGCGTCATCCCGAGTGCTTCTCCGGCGTTCGACATGGCGATGACCAGCGCGATACCGGCCGTAAATCCGACGATGATCGAATCCGGTACCAGTTTCGCGTATTTGCCCAGGCCCAGCAGTCCCATCGCCATCAGGATGGTGCCGGCCAGGAGGCTCACCAGGACGAGCATCCCGTGCCCCTGCTCGAAGGTCCCGCCCCCGGGTTCGCCGTACTTGGCCATCAAACCGGCAATGACGGGGATGAAGGCCGCCGTGGGGCCATAGACCTGATACTTGGATCCGCCAAAGGTGCGTCCGATGATGCAGGCCAGCGCCCCGGCGATGATGCCTTGTTCAGGGCGCAGGCCCATCGCAATGGCGAATCCCATCGCCATGGGAATGGCCGTCATGGCCACGATGAGCCCCGCACTGAAGTCTCGGTACACCGTCGATCGCCAACGATCGGATTTCAGGTCCTCGAAACGTTCATCGAAGACCCACATGAACCGCTTGAATCGAGTCCACATCATGGGATGGCTGCCTTCGCAAAAGTGGGTGAAGGACGGGCTCTCGTGTTCAGGTTGTCGCTCCACGGCGACAGGCTGCCCTCGGCGCGCGGCGAAGGGAAAGGGGAAACGCGACGACCAGAGGCTCGCTCGGGACTACCGGGACGACGCTCCCGCCGGCGTTGAGCAACGCACGAGGATGACCTCGCAAGGCATCCCGTGTACGACGCGCCGGACCAGGGGGGGCAGGAGGGGCAACCACCACGGAGGCAACCCGCAAGACAGGATGAGCAGGTCCACGCCGGTCGCCGCGACAAACCGCTGGGTCTGGTCCATGAAGTCTCCGGTACGCAGCTCATCGCGCACGGCAACCGCCTCGCGCTTCGAATCCAGTCCGAGTCGCCGGAGAATCTGTCGGACTCGCGCAGGGGATTGTTCGGGAGACTCGAGATAGGTCGACAGATCCACGGCGCTGCCGGGATGCAGGGCCTTGTGCAGGCGATCGATGGCGTCCAGCCAATGCAGCGAAGGTTCCGCCTCGACCGGCGGCAGAATATGCAGGACGGTCAGACACGCGCCGTGCAGCGTGGCGAGAACCGCCGCCAGTTCGAGCGCCGCCGGTTCCGCGTCGTCCTCGGTACACGGCACCAGAATGTGCCGGTACCGGCCAGGCCGGGCGGGGACGCACGGTGCAGATGTCACCAGCGTCGCGGATTCACCGCGACTCGTCGCTTGATCTCGATGCAACATGACAGATCTCCTGGGATAACAAAAAAAAAGGCTGGCAAACCGCGGTATTCCGCGTTTTGCCAGCCTGATCTCATCGTGGGCTTGGTTATCCCAATGAGCTTGGGCTCGGCGTTGATCACCAGTCGTGACGGCCTTCACGCATCGGCATGAAAACCGCCACGCACTCGCGTCATACGAAGTTCAGTTTTTGTCCCAGCGTCAGGACAATCACACGTTCTCCGGTCTTGGTGCTGATGTCCGTATGCACGCTGATGACGTCGACGGGAATGATCTCCTTGAGCAGAGATTCCAGCACGGGCCGGCCCGCCGTCAACAACTCGTTGCGCACCTGTTTGAGCAGGTACGCGCTGCGCGGGCTTTTCGACTGGATGAGTTTCTGCTCCGAGGGAGTCAACACTCCCTTCAGGCGGATGAGAATCAAGTCGTCCCATAAGTAGGTCTTCGTTTCGACGGGACCGCGCCCCATATACTCCTTCTCGAAGTGAATCACGGCGCGGCTGACTTCTGCTTCCAGGTCGCTGCGGGACTTGGGGTAGGTATTTACGGGCATAGCGACTCCAGCTTGAACCGGGCTGCAAGAACCGAGCCTGATCGAGAGTGGCTCCGGGCGGGAAACCTGCGGCGCTCGGGCGCAAGCCTGGGCGTCCCGCGCGGCGGGCGCATTTAGCAGAGTATGCGAATGCCCGAACCGATCAGATGCGAAAGGTCCCTCGGAATCGGCGAGATGACGGCGGGTCGGAGGACTCGATGGTGCCGACGACCGGCGACGTTCTCCGCTCGCGTCAGGATGCCCGGCAGGCATCGCAGGCCCAGCACGCGGCGTCCGCGGGACTGGAAATGGCTGATGAACTCAGCGCTGCACTCGGTCTCTGGCGAAGAGGGCTCTGTATTTTCGGGTGAACTCTCGGTACGCGCTTGTGCCGGGAGCCATCCCCCTACTGCCGGACAAAGCGGGACCGCTCCCAGCAACACCGCCCATACGAGCCACATTCCGGGCTGACGTATGTCTTTCATCGAAGGCGATCTCCGATTGGCGTTGGCGGCCTGGCATCCCAACAGGAACAGGCGTCTCGACAAAAAAACGGCCGAAATGCCTCACAATCGTCGAGACATTTCGGCCATTCCGCCGGACTTGTATTCCAGCGAACTTGCGCCGTTTACTAGCAGGCACGCGACGGCGTGCCGTTCGCGTATCCGGAGTGGCCAGAATAGGAGGCGAACCGGGGGGTGTCAAGTCAAATCGATCCTCCATCGCCGAGCGCACGACGCGGGTGCTGCGGTGCCGACTCCCCGCGATCGCGCGTTCACCCCCGGAAAATTGTCTCACGCGGAGGCGCAGAGGCGCGGAGACGCGTCAAAATCGACCTTCCCGCGTGGAGGTAGCCGACAAGCGATCTTCGGCAGAGCCGGGTTGGCGGCCTTCCATGGTAAACCAGTCCAGCAAAGAATCGGAAAGGCGTAAAATCTGTCTTGCCCTGTGTACGACGTCTCGGTATCGTCCCTCCACCGTCGAGCCAGCCGTGTTCGCACGTGAGCCTTATCCAACGCATCGCTTGTCGCTTGTCGCTCGAATCGGTCTGGCGGGCTGCGGTCTGACTTTGGCCGGACTGCTGTTCGTCGCCGGGTCGCTGCAGCCGGACGTTCGCCGGTGGGGGACTCATCAGCAACTCGGTCTGCCGCCTTGCTCGATCCAAACCTGGTACCGGGTACGTTGTCCGTCGTGCGGTATGACCACCGCCTGGGCGCATGTCATGCGCGGGCAGTGGCCAGCGGCACTGCGGGCCAACGTGGGAGGCACGGTGCTCGCGGTGACTGCCGCGCTGGCCTGCCCCTGGTGTTTAGGGGCGGCGTGGCGAGGTCGCTGGCTGGCAGTACAGCCGACCGACGGACTGC
>JBFWYF010000398.1:0-6734 GCA_050186685.1 Pirellulaceae bacterium | reverse complement strand
CGGATGTATGGCAGCGACGCGCGCCACTCGCTCGAACCCGCCGACTTCGTCGACCTGACGCGCGGTATTCAGGCCATCGCCACCATGCTAGCCCATCCGACCGACAAGGACGATCTCGATCGATTCCGACAGATGAAGCAGATTTTCCAGAAGAGCGTGGCCACGCTGGTGGACATCACGCCGGGTACGGTCATCACGCGCGACATGCTGGGCTTGAAGAAGCCAGGTTCGGGAATCCCGGCGGCTCACATCGACGAGGTGGTCGGACGCCGGGCGGCCCGTGCTGTGGCCGCCGACAACGTACTGGCCTGGTCCGACCTGGAAGTGTCGCCACCGGAAACCAAGTTGCCGAGAGGGAGTGTGATGCATGCGTAAGCTTTGCGTCGTCATTGGATCGCGGGCCAATTACAGCAGTATCAAGTCCGTGCTGGCGGCGGCTCAGCGGCATCCGGATCTGGATTTGCAGGTCATCGTCGGTGCGTCGGCTCTGCTGGATCGCTACGGTTCGGTCGTCGACTTGATCGAGGCGGACGGCTTTCCGGCAGCAGCCCGTGTGCACATGCTGATCGAGGGCGAAACGCCGACGACGATGGCCGAATCGACTGGGTTGGGTCTGTTGCGCTTGCCGGCGATTTTCGAGCAGCTTCGGCCCGATTGGGTGCTGACTGTCGGCGACCGCTTCGAGACAATTGCCACCGCCATCGCCGCCGCCTACATGAATATCCCGCTCGTGCATACGATGGGCGGCGAGGTTACCGGGACCATCGACGAAAGCGTGCGGCACGCGGTCACCAAGCTGGCCCACCTGCATTTCCCTGCGAACCAGGACGCCGCGGACCGGATTGTGCAGATGGGAGAAGAACCGTCACGCGTTTTCGTGGTCGGTTGTCCGCGGATCGATCTTGTGGCCGATATCGTCCGGCAGGACTTCTCGTCGCACGACTGGCGCTGGCTGAAATCCGAGGGGGTCGGCGCCGACATCGACGTCACGGCTCCGTTTTTGCTCGTCTCCCAGCATCCCGTTACGACCGAGTTCGGGCAGGGGGAACAACAGATCGCCTGCACGCTGGCGGCGCTCGAGGCCCTGGCGCTCCCGACGGTGATGCTGTGGCCAAACGCCGACGCCGGCTCAGACGACGTCGCACGCGGGATCCGGAAGTTTCGCGAAGGGGCGCGCGGCCGGCAGGTCCGTTTCTACAAGAACCTGCCGATCGACACCTACGTCCGGCTGATGAACCGGTGCGCGTGTTTGATTGGTAACAGCAGCAGCGCGATCCGCGAGGGCGAGTTCCTGGGCGTCCCCGCCGTGAACATCGGCAGCCGGCAGAACGGCCGCCAGCGAGGCCGAAACATCCTGGATGTCGGGCATACGCGCGACGACATCGTCTCGGCCGTCCGCCAGCAGATCCAGCATGGCAAGTACGCCACCCAGTTTATCTATGGCGATGGGCAGGCCGGCGAGAAGATCTCGCACATCCTGGCTACCGTTCAGATTCAGATTCAGAAGCAGTTCTACGACGGCCCCAGCCAGCCGGCCCCGTTCGGCCGTCCGGCCGTGGACCAGACCAAGCGGCGCCATGCAGCTTAGGTCGTCGAGGAAAGCAGCTTCCCGAAGTCCCACCCCCCAGGGGTGAGGACCTTGGGGAGGGAACAGGAAACGCGGCAGCAAGCCTATCGGCGACCCTCAAAACAGACATTTCCTGCTCGTCAAGGATGACGCGATGCGACCCGATCTTCCAACGCTCTATCGCAAGTATGCGGACGAACTGTACTCGTTGAGCCGCACGCTGCGGTGCCAGTACCACGACCTGTTGGCGCGAGGCTTTCGCGCCACGTTCGGCGATGTCGAGGGAGAGGTGTTGTACATGCTGCTGCGCGAGGCGCGGCCGGGCGTGGTCTTCGAGATTTCCCCGGATTGCGGCTGGTCGACCAACTACATCCTGGCCGCCCTGTCCGCCAATCAGAGCGGCGTGCTGCACAGTTTTGAGCTGGCACAGCAGCTGAACGGTGTCGCCGTCGAGCAGGCGATTCGCAGCAATCTGCATCCCGCGTGGGACCAGCACCGCCTGGTGCTGCACATCGGCGACGCACGGGAAACGACCGCCCGCCTGTCCGGGCCGATCGACTTCTTGTTCCTCGACAGTTGCCACGAAGCGTTCTTCGCCGAGTGGTACATCGACAATCTGTTTCCACGCGTCGAGGGATGGGCATTTGTTCAGGACATCGCCTTTGAAGACGCGTTAGAACCATCGGGCGAGGCTCGGTACTTTTGGGAGTGGGCCCACACGAAGAGCCCGGCTCTCCAGCTGGTCGGGGCGGCCGAGCGGACCTTGCGATACGACGCCGTGCGTCGCGAGTTATCCGAGCGCCGCGGCCTGCGCTGCAATTCGGTGTACTTTCCGCTGCCCATCCGCCAGCGGACGGCGATCCCCGAGCTGGTACGCGGACCGCAGTCCATGCTACAGGAGGCGGAGGCCGCGTCCCGCGGTGGACAACCCGAGCTGGCCGACCGGCTACTGAACACAGCCATCCGCGAGGTAATGGCTGAGCCGGGCATGGCGCATCGGCACCGCTTACTCCTGCAGGCCTCGGCCCTGTACCGGCAACTTGGTGAACTCGACGAATCCGATCGTTGTTGCCAGCGTGCCTTGGGCACGGTGCTGGAGAGCGACAAGTTTCAGCGGCGAAAGGGACTCCGAGAGCTGACCCGCGCTTTTCGGAAACAGCGGAAATGGCGGTTCGCGCTGACGGCATGGAGTCTGCGCCTGTTGGAGTCGGTTCCACGAGGAGCACGTCGGACCGTTCGGCCATGGTCCGCTCCCGCGGCAACCAGGAACATCGCTCCACAAAGCCGGGCGGCCTGACTTCGCGTTTCGTTCCCAGGGATACATCAGCCATGCGCATTCTCGGTATCGTTCCGGCCAGGGGAGGCTCCAAGGGGATTCCGCGCAAGAACATCGCGCCCCTGGGCGGTCGACCCTTGATCGCCTATACGGCGGACGCCGCCCGGGCAAGCCGGACCCTCACGCGCACGATCCTCAGCACGGACGACTCGGAGATTGCCGACGTCGGCCGGCAGCTGGGCTTAGAAGTCCCTTTTCTGCGCCCGGTTGAGTTGGCGCGCGACGATTCGCTCGCCGTCGATGTCATTCGCCACGCAGTCGGTTTCCTCGAGAAACACGATGGGTGGCGAGCCGATGCGTTCTTGTTGCTGCAACCGACGTCGCCACTGCGGCGAGCGTCCCACATCGATGATGCCGTGCGACTGCTCCAGGAAACCGGGGCCGATTCCGTCGTCAGCGTGATCCGAGTGCCGCATCACTTTAACCCCACCTCGGTGATGCGCATGGACAACGGCCAGCTGACATCGTTCCTGCCGGGCCCGGCAGTGACTCGGCGGCAGGACAAGCCCGTGGTTTACGCGCGGAACGGGCCGGCGGTGCTGCTCACGCGCGTCACCGATCCGGTGGCGGAGACCCCGTTGTATGGTCGCGATTGCCGTCCGCTGGTGATGCACCCCTGCGAATCCCTGGATATCGATAATCCGGCGGACCTGGAGTACGCAGAGTACCTCCTGTCCCGTTCGGCCGCCGCTTGAAGTGCGGCCGAACAATACGCCAAGGAAGACTGATGAGCCTGACAACGAAACTCGCGGCGACCCTGCGGCGACGGTGGGACAAGTGGTTCCGGAGGGACGCTGCGGTTGCCCGGGACCTGGCCGACTGGCAGACGAGCCATGCATGGGCCGCAGCACCGGCCATCGACATGCCTCGGCGGCTGCTGGTCGTCAGTCTCAGCAACTGGGTTCCCCAGATCAAGATCGAGTCGATCCTGGCGCGGGCCCTGATGCTCGAGGGCTACCGTCCGACGATCGCCACATTCAAGCCGCGCCAGCTCGTACACGGCTATCACCGCGCACTCGGCATTCGCGATTTCGCTGCCGTCGATTCGTTTCGGACCCGGCGGGGCGACGCCGAGGCCGCCGCTGCGGCCCGCGAAATCACCGGCCGAAATCTGACCTTTTCCGAAACATTGGAGCTCGACTACCGCGGAGCCCAGGTAGGCCGGCATGTCCTGTCCAGCATGATCGGCAAACTGCGCGGCGGCTCACTTCCGTTCAGCGATCCTCAGGTCCGGCGGTTGCTTCACTCAGGACTGCAAAAAGCCCTCCGGTACGTCCATGGTGTCGAACGCCTGCTGGACGAGGTGCGGCCGGATCTCGTGCTCCTGCTCGAACGCGGTCACGTCCCCTTCGGCGAGTTTTTCGACCTGGCGATCAATCGGGGGATCCCGGTCATCCAGTACTGCCACCCCCACCGCAAGGACGCCCTGTTGCTGAAACGGTACTCGGCCGCGGATCGTTACGACCATCCCTGGTCGCTGTCGGCGGCCACGTGGGAACAAGTCCGCCACATGCCCTGGTCGCCTGAGATTGAGGCGGATCTGATGCATGAAATGCGCGGCCGATATGCGGCGGGAACCTGGTTTGATCGCAAATTCCTGCAGTCTGGCAAATGCGACAAGTCGCCTGACGAAGTGCGACAGCAACTCGGTCTCGACCCCGCCAAGAAGACGGCGGTCGTGTTCTCGCACGTGCTGTGGGACGCAACCTTCTTCTACGGCACAAGCCTGTTCGACGACTACGAGCACTGGCTGGTCGAAACGGTCAAGGCCGCGTGTCGCAACGACCGCGTGAACTGGGTCATCAAGCTGCACCCGGACTATGTGTGGAAGATGAAACTGCTGGGCGACACGGGCCGTCCCCCCGAGTACGCCGCGCTCGAAGCGAAAGTGGGACCGCTGCCTCCGCACGTCCGCATCTTGGCGCCTCAGACGGACATCAGTACGTGGAGCCTGTTCGCCCTCACGGACTGGTGCATCACCGTTCGGGGTACCATCGGGATCGAGATGTCATGCTTCGGCATTCCGGTGATGACGGCAGGGACCGGGCGTTATGCGGGCCTGGGCTTCACGCTAGACTCGAGCAGTCGCAGCCAATACCTCGAGCGATTGGCACAGGTGGAGCACATTCCGCCGCTGTCGCCCGAGCAGATCGACCTGGCGCGAAGACACGCCTACGCCGTGTTCCGCTTGCGTCCGATCCCGTTTACATCGTTTGCGATGGATCACGGCCAGCTGGAATCCCTCGGCCAAACCTTGGATCAGAACGTGTCGCTGGCCGTCCGTTCGGCCAGCGAGTTCGCGGGCGCGGCCGATCTACGGTCATTTCGCGAATGGGCGGCTCATTCGGACGCCGTGGAGCTGATGCTCCCCTGCTCGTCGACACCGGTGGCAAGGGCGGCTTGAAGACCGTTGGCCGGAAGGAGGTAGGTCGTGTGTGGAATCGTGGGAACAACGGATCGGCGCGATCATCGCAGTCTGGGCGCCATGCTCGGACTCATGCGCCATCGCGGACCGGACGACGCGGGGCGATACGTCGATGACGCGACCGGGGTCGCCATCGCCATGCGGCGTCTGAGCATCCTGGATGTCCATAGCGGTCACCAGCCGATGTCCAACGAAGACGGCACAATCTGGATCGTGTTCAACGGTGAGATCTACAACGCGCCGGAACTGCGCCGTGAACTAGAACAGAAGGGCCACATCTTTCGAACACGGCATTCCGATACCGAATGCCTGGTGCATCTCTTCGAGGACTACGGCGCGGGGATGCTTGCACGGCTGAACGGGATGTTTGCGTTTGTCATCTACGATGCGCGGCGAAGATGTCTGTTTGGGGCCCGCGACCGCGCCGGCATCAAGCCGCTCTATTACGTCGAGCGACAAGGGCGCTTTGCCTTTGCCTCGGAGCTGAAGTGCCTGCGAGTGCTGCCAGACGTGTCGAGCGCGTTGGACCCCGCCAGCCTGATGCACTATCTCAGCCTGCAGTTTGTCCCGGCACCGCGCACCGCGCTGCGCGACGTACGGAAACTCCCGGCCGGGTTCTGTTTTCATTACCACCTCGAACAGCGCTCGCTCGTCACCGAGCGGTATTGGCACCTTCCCGTCCGGCCTCGCCACGATCGATCCCGTGAAGAAGTCGTCGCCGAACTGCGAGCCCGCTTGGAACAGGCGGTGCTGCGTCAGACGTTGAGCGACGTTCCGATCGCATGCTCCCTGTCGGGTGGGCTTGATTCCTCCGCGATCGTCGGCATCCTGGCCCAGCATTCCGGGGAGCGGTTGCGCACGTATTCCGTCGGTTTCGCAGGGCCAGGCACGGACACGGAGAACGAGTTGCCACTCGCCCGGGAAGTCGCGGCACTCTGGCAGACCGACCACACCGAGATCATCGTCGAACCCAATCAGGTGCTCCAGGATTTGCACCGTATGGTGTATCACCTGGACGAACCCTACGGCGGAAGCTTGCCCTCGTGGTACATCTTTGAGGCCGTGGGGCGGGACTGCAAAGTCGCGCTGACCGGCACAGGCGGTGACGAACTGTTCGGCAATTATCAAAAGTGGAAGGTCCACGAGCACGGCGGCCTGCGGCGCGTGTGGGACATCTGTCGGCAGGCTTTCCGTTGGGGCCAGGCAGGCATTCTGATCGACGGCTGGCGCTATCCTCAGGGTGTTCTGTACCATCAGTACCTTCCCGACGCGGTCAAGTCCCGGCTGCTTCGCCTGCCGGCTGCGCGCGAACGGTCCGGTCCCACGGCCAGCCTGTTACAGGCCCACTGGAACGGCGCGAGCATGACGTCGCCGCGGGATACGGTGGCCTGCATGGACTTCCAACT
>JBFWYF010000397.1:0-6735 GCA_050186685.1 Pirellulaceae bacterium | reverse complement strand
TTCCGCTCCGGGGCCAAGACCGGTGGCGCAGCCGCGATCTGGAGTCCGGTCCGGCCATCGTGTTCTATGAGATGACGCAAGCCTGCGATCTTGTGTGCCTGCACTGCCGCGCGAGCGCCCAGTGTCAGCCTCATCCCCACGAGTTGCGGCACACGGAGTCCCTGCAACTGGTCGATCAGCTGATGGAGTTCGAGGATCCGCCGATGCTGGTGCTGACCGGCGGGGATCCGTTCAAACGGGCCGATTTGCTGGACATCGTCGAGTATGCGGTTGGCTTGGGGATCGAGGTATCCGTTACCCCGTCCGCGACTCCGTTGGCTACGCGCGACGCCATCCGGCAGCTAGCAGACGCGGGCGTGTCGCGGCTCGCCGTCAGTATCGACGGCGCCGATGCCACGACACACGACCGTCACCGTGGCGTCCCAGGGAGCTTCGCCCGCTCGCTCCAGATGCTGGACGACGCCCACGACGCTGGGCTGGCAACGCAGGTCAATACGACCCTTATGCCGTCGAACCTTCACCAGATCGATCAACTCGCCGAACTGTTGGCGACTCGCCACATCGTACTGTGGTCCGTTTTCTTCCTGGTGCCCGTTGGGCGCGCTTTGACGGGTCCGCGTTTGTCGCCGGAAGAATGCGAAGAAGCGTTTGACCTGCTGTGGCAGCAGGCCCAGCGGCGGCGGTACATGATCAAGACCACGGAAGCGCCGCACTATCGGCGCTACGTGCTGCAGAACCGGCGAGCTGCTTCCCCGCATAAGCCCGTTGCGTCCCCGCTGGGGCTGAACGATGGCAAGGGTATCCTGTTCGTCAGCCACACGGGGCAGATCTTTCCCAGCGGGTTTCTACCGATCGTATGCGGGCAGTTCCCCGTCGACACGTTAAAGGCGGTCTATCAACAGTCGCCGCTATTCCTGCGGTTGCGCGACGCGGATCGCCTGGAAGGCAAGTGCGGGCTCTGCGAGTTCAAACGCATCTGCGGCGGTAGCCGTGCTCGGGCCTATGCTCTCACCGGCAACCCGTTCGCCGAAGAACCGGACTGCATTTACCAACCGCGGCCCGCACGGGTGACGCCAGCGGGTGTCGACGCTGCCGGATCCGTCTTCCCACCCGCTGCGGCACGGGCCGACACGCGCATCGGCTAAACCGGCGAAAAGTCCGCGGCCACTCACGACAAAATGCGATGTGTCGGGACGGGCCGCCCCGGTCGAAAGCTCTGCATCGTCTGGAATTCATACTGAGCGGCCAGTTCGCGGCACGCCGCGGACACCTCGGCTCGTACCACCTGTTCCAAGGCAGCGGGGTCCGTGGCCACTCGGGCATTCACGACCAGACTCGCCTCCATCGCAGCGCCGCCCGAGGACAGTGACAGGTCCGGCAGGTTGAAGCTGCTAACCAGATTCGCCACCGCATAATGGCCATCCGCCAGGCCGATGATCTTCAGGTGAGCCGTCTCGGCCCCTTCCCGCGCCAATCCTCCCTGCAACCGCCGGATGACATCCAGCAGCAAGTCATCGAGAAAAAAAGGCTTCGTTCCGCGTACCGAGACCTGGCTATTGAGCCAGCCAAGCTCCGCCTCCCCTTCAGCGTACACATCGTAGTCGACATCCATCAGCCGCTGGCCAAACGCGCCGCGCTGTTCGAGCATCTCGCAGAGTGCCTCGAATCCCGCCCCGGTCTTCGCGGATGTGCGCAGGATCGCGCGGCCTGGGAAATCCGCTTGCAGCAGACGCTCCAGTTCGGCGGCGCCCTCGGGGGCCAGTTCGTCGATGCGATTGAGGATGATGAAGTCCGCCTCCTCGAGTTGCTTGCGGAAGATGTACTCGGCTTTGGGCGAGAATCCTCCCTGGGAGTCGCGGCGCAGGATCTTCGCCCCGTGACTTGGCTTAAGAATGACGCCATAGGGCGCCACTTCGACCGGCTGCTGATAAATCTGGGCCATTGGGCGGATCACCGTGGCGACGAGGTCCGTGCAACTGCCGACCGGTTCGGCCAGCACCACGTCCGGCGGCGTCGTGGCGCTCAAACGCTCGACCGTCTCCGTCAATGCCGGGAAATTACAGCAGAAACAAGACCCGGCCACTTCGCCGACGTCGAAACCCTGAGATCGCAGGTTATGGGTGTCGACCAGATCCGTAGTCTGGTCATTCGTGACAATCACGACACGCAACCCGCGTTGCATGTAGTGCTGCGCTAACCGTCCCACCGTGGTCGTTTTACCAGCGCCGAGAAAGCCGCCAATCATGATAAAGCGAGGACTCATGGATTCTCCCGTGGTGACGGAACGAGGGTCCGGTGTCGCATCAGTTGGAACAGGGAGCGAACGAAGGACGGATGAGGAATTCGTAGACGCCGGCCCCGAGGACCGCACCGACCGCCGGGGCACCGATGTATACGGTCAACCAGGCGTAGTCGCTGCCAGCCGACCAGGCAATCGGGCCCCACCCAGCGAGTGACGCGAACAGCCGAGGGCCGAAGTCCCGAGCCGGATTAAAACACGCCTGAGTCAGGGGCGCGATGACCGAGATCAAAGCTGCTACCGTCAATCCGATAAAGACCGGCGCGTGCCCTTCCGCGGGCCGCCCGCCGTTGCGGCTGTCGGTGACGGCGAATACGACCATGCCGAGAATGGCCGTGCCGATACATTCGGCCACCCAAGCCACGTGCCAGGGGACCAGCGCGCGCAGCGCCGTGTGTTCGGCGACCGAGTACACGCTGTCGCCGGCCGCCAATCCACCCGGATTAGGGAAATATTCACCGTAGCACATCGCGGTGATTTCGCTGCCCGGCCCTCCACGCGTTACCGCTTTGCGCTGCTCCAGCCGCTGTAACTGGGGACCAAACAGAACATACAGGGCCGCGGCCGCGATAAACGCCCCCGTCAGCTGAGCCGCCACGTACGGCAGCAGCTTGCTGGCGGGAAATCGCCGCCACACCGCAAATGCGAGCGTCATCGCCGGATTGATGTGGGCCCCGCTCACTCCCCCTACAGAATAAATGGCGAGCATAATGGAGACGCCCCACACAATGGCCACCTGCCAGAGGCCCTGCTGAGCCCCCGTCAATACCGCAGTGTGCACGACGCCGCACCCAAAGAACACCAGCAGAAACGTCCCCACTCCTTCGCTCAACATCTGCCGTGCTAACGAAGGAACAGTGTGCTCTGGACTCACCGGGAAGTCTCCCTGACAAATGGGGCCAGACGGGATGGATCGACGGCCTCACCACGCATCGAGGCACGGCAGCTCGGGCCCTCGGCGGCCGCCGCGATGCGGCGACATTATAACGGCCGTCAGAATGTCGTGTATCCCCCGCGCTCTGGCGAGCGTGGCGACGGCTAATAGACGCGATGGGCCGGTCGACGAATGAACTCGCCGAACAAGGCCTGACACTCCGCCGGCAGGATCTCGGGCACCAACCGCACCTGGCTCCGGCCCCGCCGCAGCACCTCCTCGGCAGGGATCGCCAGCTCGTTGAACCCCGCGTGCGCCGCGTCGGCAATCGTGGCTCCAAAATAGACCGCGTCGACCCGAGCCCAGTGCAGCGCCGCCATGCACATGGGACACGGCTCACAAGTGCTCGCCACGATGCAACCGACCAGATGGATCGCCCGGCGTTGCCGGCAAGCGCTGCGCAGCGCGGTGATTTCGGCGTGGGCGGTAATGTCAGTGGTGGCCAACACCAGGTTGTGTTCCACCGCGATCAGCTCATCGCCGCACGCAATGGCACAACCGAACGGACTTTGCCCGTCGGCGATCCCCTGTCGAGCGGCGGCGATCGCATGGCGCATCAGGTCGTGCGGCGAAATCATGGCGCCCCCGCCATTCTCAGCGGAGTTTCAGACGCACGGCGGAAAAGATCGAGTACATGGCGTCCAGGTACGACTGGGCTTCGTCCAGCGGCATGACGAGCGGCGGACTGACGCGGATGACTTTGCCTGCCAGCGGCCCCAGCAGATGGATCGCCCGCCCTTGAGCATCGCCGCGATAACAGGCCTCGACGCACGCGATGGCCACTTCTTCGGGTTCATTGCGCCCGATGCCCTTACATTCGACGCCCCAGACGCATCCCTCGCCCCGGACGTGCGCCACACAGCCAGTCTGCTTCAACTTCACCAAGGACGTTTCGAGCAGCTTCGAGAGCTCCATCCCGCGCTCGATAGCGCGGGTCGCCTCGAACTCTTCCAACGTGGCAATCACCGCTGCGCAAGCCAGCGGATTGGCGCTCCAGGTATCGGACCCTTCACCATAATGCAGCGAGTCGAAGATGTCGGCCCGACCAACCGCGGCACTGACCGGGATGCCGTTCCCCAATCCCTTGCCCAAACACACGATATCCGGCTCGACGCCGTAATGCGTATAGGCGTACATGGGACCCGTACGTCCGAAATTCGCCTGAATCTCGTCGAGGATGAACGGGACGTGGTGCTCGCGGCAAAACTGCTGAAGCAACTGCATATACTCCAGCTGCGGATGATACGAACCGCCGCCGCCCAAATACGGCTCGGTGATCAGGCAACAGATCCGATCGCCCAGCTGCTCGCTGATCCGCTCGAGCTCCAATCGATAAGGTTCCAGATCGATGGGCTGACTGCGCCGCTCGATATCGCAACACTCTTCCCGTGGGAAGGCAATGAACTTGACGCGCGGGTCCCGCTCGCGATCCTGTTCGCTGCCCGTCACCGCCCCAGCCAGGCCCTTCTTGCCGTGGAAGCCAAACCGGGTCGCAAGAATGATGTCGCGCTTCCGATTCCGGGCCAGGCACGCCCACAATGCTTTCTGAATCGCCTCGCTGCCACTCGCCGCCCAGAGAACCTGCTCCATGCGGCCGCCGCCCGGCTGCGAGCGCATGTTCGCGATCAACCGTTCACACGCCTGCACCTCGATTTCCGTGACCGCGTTGTATGCCGTGAGCGGCACAGCGGAGCAAAACTCTCCCGCATCCGAAAGGCCGCCCAGCTGCATCAAGTCCGTCACTCGCCGCCACCAGCGCGTCGGGTTGTGGCCCAGATTGGATACCAGTACGCCGGACGTGAAGTCGGCCAACTTGCGGCCATCCGACGTCCAGTGGTACGAACCTTCGCTGCGGGAAATGACCAGCATCGAAGGAGTGAACGTGCGCAGGGCGAGCGGCTCGCAATGCGCCGTTCGCTCACGGAACGCGTTCGATTTGTCTTCGCCGGGATGCTTGACGTAGGTCTTATCTGCAATGGCCATGGCTATCGAAAGGGCAAGAGTTGGAAGGAGGAACGGTGCGCAGGACCCGTTCGCTAGACGGAAGGTTCGTACAGCACCTCCGGATCCGGACGGCCCGGTGAATACAAGACCAGTCCGCCACGCAGTTCATTGACTCGCACCACACAATCCGGCTCACCGGCCACGTGTCGGGCCAGAATCGCTTCCATCGCCTGGACGGCCGCCACAACCTGACGGTCGGCAGACAAGTCGTTGTAGGCCAAGGCGCGCATGTCGTTCAGCCGCTGCTCACGGCCAGCTGCCACTCCGCCAGCCTCGACATAGGCGACCTCACGCACAAAGCGCTCGATCACCTCCACCCCGTATCCTCGCTGAGCCCGCTGACCGTGCGGCTCGAAAAAAGATCCGTTGTAGTGATTGTTCATCGTGATCTTCATCTGCACCGGCGTCTTGCCTTCCACCGTGCATTCCACGCCGCGTTTGCGACTGTGCGAATTCCATACGCCGTTGTCGAAGCGGAACTGCACTTCCTGCTCGACATACCCCGGAAAGTTGTCGGGGGTCACCCAGCTGGTGTGGATGTCGAACGCCGCCTCGCGCCCATCCTCGTAGCCGTAAATCAGCCGCAGTTGCGTCGAGTCCCACGTCGGCCCGTCGGCCGGACCCACAATCCCCCGCTGGCCGGTACACGATACGCGCTTCAGCCGGCCGCCAAATGTAAAGTCGATCAACTTGATGTAGTGGACCGCCACATACGTTCCCGGATTCCGCCCCGTAATCCACTCGGAAAACTGCGCACCCGAAATCTGCTTGGGCTCCAGCAGCGAACAGTAACCGTTGTTCACGTGCTGAAGGACGCGATCGTACACCAGTGTCCGCAGCTTCTTGTGGTCCGGATCGTAGAGCTTGTGATAGACGACCTTGGCGAGCACTCCCTGACCGCGCGCCAACTGGTCCAGCTCGTCCAGCTCCTGCATCGTCAACACCGATGGTTTCTCGATCAGCAGATGCTTGCCCGCGCGCAGCGCCGCGGCGGCCGGGGCGAAATGACGGTTGTCCGGCGTCGCCACGCACACAAAATCCACCCCCGCCTCCAGCAACTGCTCGACCGAACGCGGCTCGGAAAAACTCTGAAAATCGCCGATTTTTCCTTGCGACGCGCGTCGGTAGGCGTCGGCCCGATGCCCCGTACGGCTCGCGACGGCCGCCAAAGCGACGTCGCACACGCCAACCTGCCGATCGTAAAGGCGATCACGATAGGCGTGCTCAAAGAAGGGACGGTACGTTTCGTCAAAAATCATGCCCATCCCCACCATGCCCCCACGGAGCCGGCAGGCGATTGGGGCAGCATCTGGATCTTGCTGTGTCGCCATGTCCAGAGAATACCGCAGCCGACGCCCCTTTGCTATCCACCCGCCGGGCCACAGCCAACGCTCGCCCGAGCGTGGGGGTTCCGCTCGCGAAGGCTGTCAGCGACGGAGGTTAGCCAGGGGGAGCTCCCCCCTTCTGGCGAAAGGGGCTGCGCGTGAGCGAAATAGGG
>JBFWYF010000396.1:0-6755 GCA_050186685.1 Pirellulaceae bacterium | reverse complement strand
AGCGATACCTGATGCCGTCCTCGTCGATCACACCATCGGCGTACGCTCATTCGACGGAACTGGGAATCCCGACAGGCCGAGTCACACCGACGCATCCGATTCAATTATTGTTCGAAATGTCCTTAGCTGCGCGGCCGCCTGTTTCGGAGATCGTCGCAGATGCGGTCGGCGCTCATACACTTGGGCGCGTCGGCCTGATCGGCGGCGGAGCGCAGCACTTCCGCCATCGCCCGGGCGACGGCGGCGTCCATGCTGGGATTTGAGATCAGGTCGGCCGCCATCAGCGATAGGCCGACCCGGGGGACCGACCTTCATGGCGAAGCAGGCGTCGTTGTCGACGAGGAAGCCGAACGATCGCTTGCTGGGCATCGCCGTCAATCCGCGGCCTTCACGATACGCGCGCGAGGTGGCCGGGCAGTAGACGCATCAGCGCCCGGACGACCGCATCGACGATCGGATCCTCGGTGAGATGGGGCTCTGAAACGGCTCGGGCCTCTGTGCGCAGTGCCAAGGCTTGCACTATGATCATGACGCCGGCCATGGTGACAGGCTTCAGGTCGACGAGCTCCCAGGCCAACTGGTCGATGTCGAAGACGACGTCGCCGAGTTCGTGCTTCGCGGCCTTGAGGCCCGATTCACGACGGACCCTTGCGAAGGCGGCGGCATTGGTCAACAAGACGCCAAGCGCCCTTCGCATGGCTCATATCGAAGATCTGGATCGACGCCTCGGCGGATGACTGATCTCGCCGAACTGTTTGATGGTGTCGCCGCTAGGGCGAGGGTGAGGGCTCGCACGGTCACGACTTCCGTGCCGTCGCAGATTTGAACGCGTCGAAGAGTATTCCGATGCCTTGCCAGTTGACCGCCACGAACCAGACGCGGAGCGCAGCACTATCACAAGCAAGAGCTTTTTCATTTTGCCTTCAATCGGCGATGAACTTGTTTGCCTTGGCGATGCGGCGGATCTGCGTGCAAAGGGCGGCCTTCTGCGCAGCCGACATGTCCTTGATATCCTGCATCGTGCCCATCGTCATGAGATTAATACTACCGGCGAACTCCATGTCGCTGGCCTTCACGTTCCTTTCGATCCAGACCTCAATGGCTTTCTGATCGAACTTCAGGCCGCACGCCTTCTCCATGGAATCGAGTTGCGCTGCCGCCGGCCAAGCAATGGCAGCCACGATAGCGATGCGAACCATTCACCCGCCCCGAGCCGCGGGTTGAGGGTCGCCGCCGCTGGCAACCCAAGGTGAGATGCCGGAAGCTGACTTTGGCGAAACCCGTCAGACGTAGCCAATCCCCCAGCCGCTTTTCGGCATCACGGCTTGACCGGCGTGCTGCTGCGGGCAAAGCTCAACTGATCCGGGTAAGCGCTGCGTAAGGAGTTGGGGCGTCGCTTAGCGTTTCTGTGAGAACCAGCCGGATCCGCAATGCCCGCGACACGTGTCCAGCTAGAGGGCATTGCCGCCCTTCTGTACGACCTAGCGGTGGAGCTGACACGCCACCGACGGGGCAGTGGCCCATACTGGATTATGATCGCCGATCTCTACGAAGCACTCGACAGATGCGGCCTGGACCTCGCGCACGATGACTTCGATGCCGCCATCGTGATCGCCGTCGAACGGTGCGTGCTCAAGACGGTGGGTACGCCCGTTCACAGCATCAGCCCGATCAGCCCGCGGCAGCGGGACTAGCAGATTGATTGGGCGGAGTAGGTGCTGCGGGCCACGGGAACCCCATCCCACCCCCAGTCATTGCCGGGAATGCGGCGCCGCGCACATGGCGTCGCCAGCGTGGCGGGCACGACGCCGGTGGCACCCCGTGTGGGGCGGTCCAGCGGATCGCGCTGTGCGGGCGAATGCGGGTCGGGAATCCTGTGGACAGTCGACGCCGTCGGTCAGTAGATGTTGCGGCGAGAAGGCAAAACCAGAGGAAGACCTTATGAAGCTGCCGTTCAGCCACGATGGCCGCCAGCTGGAAGTGCAAGCGGCAGCCTTCGACGGCGTTTGGCTTCTGGCAGTTTATGAGAACGGCCAGTCGGCCGGAGGTCTTCAATATCAGGTTGATGGGTCAGCGGAGATGGGTGTCGAGGGCTCTGACCTGCTCGACCGGTTAATGGCGCTCGTAGCCGAAGACTATTGCAAGTCGTCCGATCGGGCGAAGTCAGCCGGCATCACTGCGGAGAAGATCGTGGATCTGGCCTACGCTGCAATGAAGCGAACGCAAATTTAAGGTTGGCGCTGCTCGACGGCCGCGGCCACCAGCGGGGCGCCACACTGTTTCAGCGCAGCAGCACCAGCTCGAGCGCAGTCGATGAAAACGATAGCGTTAGGCCGACGCCGAAAAAGCACGGCGGCACCAAGCGCAATGGTGGCCACGATGTCGAGTAGGTGACGCGCATCGTTCCCTCCCATTCATTCAATTGGTCGTCCACGGTAGGGCTCGAGGCCGGCGCAAGTCTACATCCCCGCGTCGGAATGCTCGCCGCGTCCGCCGGGTTTCCAAATCGTTAACCGCCGGCCCGCCCAGGGGGCCGCGAGCTCGCGCGGCGTCGCCCTGGTGGCAACCGCGCCCAGCTCGCTCAATCAGGGCGGGCGCGTCTTTTGAGAACCGCGTTGGTCCCGAATAGCGTTCACCGTGCTAGATGCGCGTGCGCCTCGGACCCGTCCGCCTGGAAAGCAGGTGTGATGATTCGCTTCGTCAAGTGTATCGGCTACGCATGGTTGGTCGGCATCGCTAGCTTGATCTGCCTTGCAAACGGCTGGGCAATGTTCGAGCGATACGGTTCAAGGGCTGTAGGTGCGGCAAGGTCGCCCTTCAAGACGGCAGCGTCGTCAGGGTAGAGTGGGGTAACGGCACCGGGCACTTTGCCCTCAAATTGACGGGATACGGCGGAAAAGGAAGCCGCCGAGACTCCAACCAGATCCGTATAAGCGGCCCCGAACCTACACGCAGGCAGACCTCGAACGAATATTCCTTGAACAGCGCGCTTCTTTGCCGGCAGCCTCAGGGCATCCCAAGGACGGCTGGCCTCAATTGCAGGGATCTCGCTGATCGCCATGTCACGTCGCCCGCAGCTCGTCAGCGCGGTGCAACCTTTCGCACACCTCCGCCATGCGATTGGGATAAAATGGGCCCGGACGAAGTATGGCTAAGTTTGTCCGGGCCCGATGGAGGCTACAGGCGAGCCCTCTAGAAGGCTCCGCACAACGATCTACTGCTTTGACCAGGCTGGCTACCCGCGGTCATCGCAAAGATCTTCCTGCAATCTGTGGATATCCCAAAACGGAAATCGTGAACTCATTATCGATCGCCGCGCGCACTAGTTGAAGTGGCACCATCTCACCGCGTCCCGCATAGCCCTTCCCCCAATATGGCGAAGCTGGCATTCCGATGCGGTGGTAGCGAGCACAAAATAGCGAAAGGGTGCCGGGGCTATCAGTCGTCGCAGCTGCTGCGTGCGTGAGGTGGGAAAAGGTGCCCCCGACGCTAACCCGACGACCAACCGGGGGACGTCGGGGGCCGCCCTTATTAATAAACTCGACGCCATCGACCTTCCAGCCGCCTCTGCTGGTCAATCATCGGGGTCTCATTGCTGTTGAGGTACGCGACCTCGATTGTGTCTGTCGTGTTCGGATCGGCGGCCGAGTACCAAGTCGCCGTTGACGCGGCGTCCAAGCGCGCGTCCGATACCACCGTTGCGAGGGTCTCAGGTCTCGCACGTGTACCTCGGGATGCGCGAGAAGGCGTTGAAAACGTCGTTGATGATCGCCTGCCGCGTGATCGGGAAGGTCTTCCCGCTGGATGTCCGTACGACGTCAGCAGTCCGGCCATGCGAGCGGCCAATGGATAAAGGCGACCAGTATCTCGCGCCCCCGCCGCTGCTGCTCTCGCGCACGTGCGGCGCCCTGGTCCATGTCAGATTCGATACCGCGTCGGGCCGAAAAACCTCAAAAATCGGCCGATACGACCTCGAAAAACCTCGAATGACCTGTGGACCAAGCTTCGTCCGCACCGTCCTGCTACCCAGCCGTCCAAGCCGCGACGAGCTCGCGGTCGACCAGCCAGCGGCCGTCCTGCTTGTGGCCGAGGTGATGGCACCTGACTCGCTTCGTCGCGGTCTCGATCGAGCAGCGCATAATGCCGGCGCCTCGCCCATGGACAGCCAACGCGGTGGCGGGGCCGTTTCGATCAGCGCTTGGCCACGACCGCCTGGCGTGCTCAGGGTCATCGGCCCGGCGATTCTAGGCTCTCGTTTCGCACGAGCGCCCTTTTTGGGGCGCCCATGGCCGGCGGTGCCCGGATAGATTCTTTGCCACCGCCCGGCTGTTGCGTCGCCAATCGGTCCACTTGTCCCGCAAAACGATTCCTCGCGGCAGACGCGGCCGGCTACGGTCCGAAGCGGATCTGGTCCAGAACCGCCAACACCTGATCTTGAGCGCTGTCGCTTAGCCCCGACCACCCCGGCCACATCACGCGAACCCGATAGAGGCATTGGCCATCGTATCCGGAAAAAAATACCGCCCGCAGTTTCTCCGGAGCGTGATCGCACTCCGCTCGCATATTGGCGACGATCATCCCCATGGCGCCGATCTTTGAGACACCATCAATCCTACCGTCCATCACACAACCCGGCGATGACAGCCGCTCGGTGGCGAGCGTGGTATCCAGGAAGTCCGATCGCTCCCGAGGATCGGACACGACGGCTTCCGCGAACTCGGTGCCTGTCTTCTGTGCGATGAGCATGCTGCGGAAACTCGCCGACGCTGCGCCGGCAAAAACCTCGACGACAACCATCGGATCGCAGTCTCTGCAGGTGGTCTCAATAAACAACTTCATTTGGGCGGCATCGGGCGGCTCCCTTGTTTGCTGAGCCGACCAAGCAGGAGGCTGACCTTGCAGAGTTGCCCGACATTCCTGACCTACAGCAGGAACGGCCATGGTCAGAGCCGCACCAACGGCTGTCAGCCAACACAGCCACGGCGTCATCCCCATCAGCGACCTCCCTGGGCCGAACAAGCAGCGTGACCTTCGCATGGTTGCGCCACGGCCGGACCGCAAGCCCAAGGAGCTTTCGCGAACTCTCGATGGGATCGCATTTATCGGACGCCTGGCGGGCAGATCTGCCGGCGTCCCGCGAGCCGGCGCTGGAAAAGCGCTGGCGGTCAGGCTGCGGGGGCCATTCTCCCCCAACGCGGGTACGACACTATCGCGCTACGGTCACGGCAGCCCGCCACTCGTTGTCCCGAAGTCTTCGGGAAACGGTCGGGCCCCGCAGCCTCTCTCCAAATTGGGACTGCGAGGCCCGTTCCTCAAATGCGGGCGCCGAGGGTAGGTTTATTGGGCTTGTCCGGGCCTAGGGCTGACTTTGTGGGCCGGGCAAGCGACGGCCCCGCGCTCGATGTACCGGTGCGGGGCCGCTTCTTCTGCGGTCATACCGGAAAAATATTTTGGCCAAATGATGTTTGGGTCACTGTTCGGTCACCGAGCGGCGCACTCGTAATGGGCTAAGCGTCGAACACCCCGATTGCTCGCCCCACGCCTACCCAAGGGTAATCGGGCCCAGGCCCCGCAAGCTTGTCCCCAAATTGGCTGCGGGGCCGTTTCTTTGCGCTAAAGTGGCCGCAGCCAGTCGCGCGCGATCCAGCTGAACCACCCGTCGGCCGGTCAGGCCCCTCAGTTTCGGAAACGCTGCGGGGCCGTTTTGCCAGAATGGGCCCAGCCGTTGCACGGCCCGCAAGCCCCGGGCGACGGTCAGGCCTCGCGCTAAAGGAAGCGCACATTCCTGGCGCGGGGCCGCCTTCTCAGTTCGTCGCGGCCGCTGTGTTGCTTACGAGCAACTGGTTTCCGGCGCTTGCGCCAAGTGTCCTGTGTTGCACACCCGGATCTGGATCGTTCCCATAGGGTGCCGTCCAGTCGATCGACGCAATGAAGTGGACGATCGATTAGGCCCCGCCCGTCGCCTTGGGGAGACGGGCGGGACCGCCACGCTAGAAAAGAGCGGCTGCGGGCCGCCTCGTCTCAGAGATCGTCGACGATCCGGTCAGTGATCGTCCGGCCGGCCAGCACAAGCTCGTGCGTGACGTGGGCGGCGTTTTTCGGCTGTCGCGTCATCGTCGAGGAGGCCGGTGCTGATCCAGTGCAGCGCTTTGAACAGGCCGTTGACGACGTGCAGGGTCCTTTCCATTTCGCCGGTGTCCGGACGGCGGCTCGCCTCGGCGCGTTCGACGGGGGACTTGAGGGAAGCTCATATCGGACTCCCAGGGACCGCCTGATCGGCGGCGGAGATCAGCGCTGTCGCCATCGGCCGGCCACCGCTTGTCAACGGTCCCGGGATCACCGGCAGCTCGGCGCCCGGTCGGCCGCGCCCGGCTGATGATTCCGGTCGAAGGCGCCCACCGTTCCGGGATGATGGCGCCCGGCATTCCGGGATGATCGCGCCCACCAATCCGTTTTGATGCCGCCCACGATTCCGGGATGAAGCCGCCCGGCAATCTAGGGTTGGAGACGCCTCCGTTGGCCCGGATAGGGTCCGCTCCTTTGGTCGTGCCTTTGGAGTGGATGGATGCCAGCGGAGAGGGTTTCGATGCGCCAGGTGCGCGAAGTATTGCGTCTGAAGTTTGGCGCCGGGGTTTCCGGTCGCGAGATCGCGCGGCGGCTGGGGATATCGCCGTCGGCGGTGCGCGAGACGTTGAAGCGGGTAGCCGCGGCGGAGCTGGCCTGGCCGCTGCCGGAGGACCTGACCGACACGGTCC
>JBFWYF010000395.1:0-6768 GCA_050186685.1 Pirellulaceae bacterium | reverse complement strand
CAATCGTTTCCGTCTTCTCGCCGCGTACGAGCAGTGCCATGACCTGCCGCTCACGTTCGGTGAGCCGTTCCAGACGCCTCCGCCATTGGCCCCGCGTACTGCGTACCTCACCGCATATCTGAATGGCGACCGAGATCCGATGCAGCAGCAGCGTCTGATCCCACGGCTTCTCCAGCACGTCGACCGCGCCGAGCTTAACCAGTGCAACCGCCTCGGCGATCGACACACTGCCCGACAGGCACAGCACCGGAACGTCGTGGCTCCGGCCGGCGAGCGTCCGGAGTAGATCCAGGCCCGTCTGCCCGGGCATACGCAGGTCCAGGATCAGACATTCGCGATCGTAGGGTTTGTACGACTGCAGGAATTCCCCAGCCGAAGCATAGGTAATTGCCTGATAAGCCGCCCGCCGGACAACTTTCTCGAGCAGACATCGGACCTCCGTTTCGTCGTCCACAATGTGCACGACCGCGGCGACGTCCGTCCAATGAGAAGTGGGTTTCATCCTCGCTGCCCTATGGGATGAATGGATTTCGATTGGTTCGATGTCCATTCTGTCTATCGGCAGCCGAGCGACCAATCCCTTGAGTTTCCCCCCCGAAATAAGCGGGATGTGGTTTCCCGAGCTTCGGAAGTGCGCTCGGCGAAGCCGGCGCGCGAATACTGACATCCCCAGGCCCTTCGCGTCGGCTCATGCTTCCAGAACACTCGCCGTGTCGCCCACGCGTACTTTGTCGGAGCCGTGCAGGCCAATCAGGCGCGTGTTGACCGCCAATCGGTAGAAGTGGTCAAACCGTTCAGCTGCCGCCCAAGTCGGCAGCAGTTCCCGCCGCTGCCGCTGAAAAATCTGGGCGAAGTCCGACCAGACGGCTCCGGAATCAGGATCCCGAGCCGGGACGGTACAGCGTTGACAGGGATTGTTGCCGAGCCAGTCGACGTGGCCAAGGCGAAACCGCACACCACGGCCGGGTTCCGCGAAAAGTCGGTCTTCCCAAAAAGGCGGCACGCCGCCGATTTCGATGTTGGCGCGAAAGCGCCGTCGCACGTTGTCGACCGTGAGTCCGGGGTACCAACGGGCCACGGTTTCCAGCGTTGCTGTGCTGATCACCGTCGGGCCTTCCGCCTGGTCATCGTCGGGAAAGCCCCGCACCGTGTCCTGGACCATGCGGCAGCCGACTCCAATCTGGGCTTCCAACCACCTATGCAGCTCGGTGTGCGGTCCGTCCAGGGCAAATCGTTGGGGATCCGGCGTGGGTTCATCCGGTGAAGAAGCATACGACAGCTCAACCCACCGGGTGGCCAGATCGAAGTGAGCACGCAGCCGATGGATGTCCGGCCATCGTTTTCCGTTCAGCCAGGCACCGTTGGCGTCGACCAGTGCGAATTCGCGGTCGCCAGCGAGCGCGCCAGACGGCAACACGCGGCACGCAGAGACCGAAACCCCCGCCAACGACTTGATGGGAAAAACTGTCAGCGAAGCAACAAACGCCATAGATAGGTTTCCATGTCGAGATCGATGTGGAGCCAGTCCGGTGTCGCGGGTCTCTTGCATGAGGCGACAAAGTCTGACAAGTTCATGCGGCGGAGCGGTCACCAATCAGGTGGCGGCCCACGAACGGTTGGTTGACACTACCCGGAGAGGAATTCATGACGCGGATGCACAAGTCGAGAGGGATGGTTTGGGGGATCTGTCTGTTCTTGCTCGGAAGTGCGAACTTGCTCGCGGAGGACCATCGCGTGTATGAGCTGCGAGTCTATTATGCGGCACCAGGCAAACTCGAGGCGTTGAACGCTCGCTTCCGGGATCACACCGTCAAGCTGTTCGAAAAACACGGTATCGTCAACATCGGCTACTGGGTACCGGTCGATAATCCGGACAACAAGCTGATCTATGTGTTGGCGTATCCCAGCGCCGAGGCCCGGGCGACCTCGTGGAAGGCCTTTTCCGACGATCCGGCCTGGCAGCAGGCGAAGAAAGCCAGTGAAGTAAGTGGGAGGCTGGTGGCCAAAGTTGAAGCGAAACTGATGTCTGCTACCGACTATTCGCCACCCGTGCAGGTTACCGCTCCCGGTAATCGCGTGTTCGAGATGCGGACGTACACGGCCACGAAGGGAAATCTGGGATTGTTGAATGCCCGTTTCCGGGATCACACCGTCAAGCTGTTCGAGAAGCACGGCATGACCAACGTGGTGTACTGGAACTTGTTGCCGTCGGAAGAAGGAGCGGACCGAACGCTCATCTACATTCTCAGCCATGCGAGTCAAGATGCGGCCAAGGCGTCGTTTGGTGCTTTCCGGACGGACCCGGCCTGGCTGGCTGCCCGGCAGGCGTCGGAGGAAAAAGGAGGCGGGTCGCTTACCGAGGCGCAGGGCGGAGTCGTCTCGGTGTTCATGACGCCCACGGACTACTCCCCCATGAAGTAAGACCACGGGTGCGGGCGTGAGGGTTGCCCTTGCCGTCTTTTCCGAATCTCGACGAATGGAGCTGAGAACAACCATGAATCCTGCTCTGCTGGCTAGTCGCCGCGTGGCGCGTCGTCTATTTCTGAAAGGTGTTTCCGCGGCGGGGATCGCGCTCTTGACCGGTCCTGCGCCGGCCCGGTCGGCGGAACCCGCCGACCGGTTGAACATCGCGATCGTTGGCTGCGGTGGGCGAGGCGGTTCCAACATGAACGACGTGGCGTCGCAGAACATTGTGGCGCTGTGTGACGTCAATGCGGCCAATCTGGCCAAGGCCGCTCAGCGTTTCCCGCGAGCTCGCCAGTTCCGCGATTTTCGCCGCATGTATGACGAGTTGCGGGACAGTGAATTTGACGCAGTCGTCGTCAGCACGACCGAGCACACGCACGCCTTTGCCACGTTGCCGGCCTTGTACCGTAAGAAGCATGTCTACTGCGAAAAGCCCCTTACGCACAACGTCCGGGAGGCCCGGGTCGTGACCGAAGCGGCCGCGGCCGCGAAGGTGGCGACGCAGATGGGCACCCAGATTCATGCCGGCACAAACTACCGCCGCGTCGTGGAGCTGATTCAGGGCGGAGCCATCGGTCCCGTCCGAGAATGCCACGTCTGGGTCGACCGTGCCTGGGGGCTGCAGTCGAAAGAGGATGCGGAGAAGTACAACGACCGCGTCGTCACGACCGAGCGACCGACGACGACGTCGCCGGTGCCGCCAGAGCTGGACTGGGACCTATGGCTGGGGCCCGCGCCATACCGTCCTTTCCACGAGGCCTATTTTCCCGGTCCGAAATGGTATCGATGGTGGGAATGGGGAAGTGGCACCATGTCCGACCTCGGCAGCCACTATAACGACCTGCCATTCTGGGCGCTGAACCTTGACGCGCCGCGCACGGTCGAGGCCAAGGGGCCGCCGCCTCATCCGGATCTGGCTCCCGCGACCATGAGCGCGACTTACGAGTACGGGGCTCGGGGCGAGATGCCTCCCGTCAAATTGACCTGGTACCAGGGAGCCATGAAGCCGCCGCAGTGGGAAGACGGCACGCTTCCGAATCGGGAAGCCTGGCGGAGCGGCCACTTGTTCATCGGCGACAAGGGCATGCTGCTGTCGAACTACGGGAAACACGTGCTGCTGCCCGAGAAGGACTTCCGCGACTTCCAGCCGCCGGCACCCACCATTCCCGACTCGATTGGCCATCACGCCGAGTGGCTGCACGCGTGCAAGACCGGAACGCCCACCACCTGCCACTTCGGTTACAGCGGTCCGCTGACGGAAGCCAATCATCTGGGCAACGTGGCGTACCGGTCGGGTAAGCGGATTGAGTGGGATGCGAAGAATATGCGGATTCCGAACGCGCCGGAAGCGGAGCAATTCCTGGGAAGGGAGTACCGGGCCGGCTGGAAGTTGCCGGTGGCGCTGACCTGAACCCCCGTGCCCTCCGTTGGCCGAGGTGGCCTGTCCGAGCCGTCCCGGAACATGACAAAACTCATTGTGAGCCGATAGGTCCTGGCGTATCATGGGCGGGACTTGCCATTCCCTCCCGCTGGGATCCACCCATCCAATCCATAAAGGAGACCACCATGTCGCGTCTTGATCGTCGTACGTTTCTCCAATCGACTTCTGCGGCGGGTGCTTCGCTGCTGATCCTTGGTTCCAAGGCCTCCGGCCAGGTGCAAGGCGCCAATAACCGACTCCGCGTGGCCGTCGCGGGCGTGAACGGGCGCGGCAAGTCTCACATCGATGGATATCTGGGCCAGGACAATGTCGAGATTGCTTATCTCGTCGATCCGGACCAGGACGTATTGAGTCGGGCGCTGAAGAATCTGGAGTCGCGCACGAAGGGTAAGTTTACGACCAAGGGCGTCAAGGACTTCCGCGAAGTGCTCGACGACAAGAACGTCGATGCCATCTCCGTGGCGACGCCGAACCACTGGCACTCGCTGATCACGATCCGCGCGGCTCAGGCCGGCAAGCACGTCTACGTCGAGAAGCCGATGAGCCACGACTGCGACGAAGGGCGCGTGGTCGTCGAAGCTCAGAAAAAGCACGGCGTGGTGATCCAGCACGGTACACAGAGCCGCAGCAGCTCGGAGATAGCCGGTTTGCACGAAGCCATTCAGGCGGGCAAGTTCGGTCCGCTCAAGATTGCCTACGGCTATTGCTGCAAGAAGCGCGATACCATTGGTCACAAGCCGATTTCATCGCCGCCCAGCAATCTCGATTGGAATTTGTGGCGCGGTCCTGCTGCGATCGACGACTTCCATGCCAACTACGTCCATTACAACTGGCACTGGTTCTGGAAGACGGGCAATGGGGACATGAACAACCAAGGCACGCACCAGTTGGATATTGCCCGCTGGGCATTGAACAAGGACCAGACGCATCCGGTCCGCGTCATGGCTCTGGGGGGACGATTCAAGTGGAATGACCAGGGCGAGACGCCGAATACCATGTACGCGATCGCTGAGTATCCGAACGGGCAGTACGTATTCTTCAATGTCCGAAACGTGGCGTATCCGAACTATCTCCACCAGGTCGAGAACGAATACTACTTCCAGGACGGCAGCAAGATCATTCGCGGACAGTATTACGCCAAGGGATCGACGAAGGGTGAGAAACTGAAGATCGAGCCCGGCAAAGTGACTCCGGGCGGGAACTGGGGCGCTTTTGTCACGGCTTGCCGTGCCGGCAATCCGGCATTGGCCAATGGCAATGCATTGGAAGCCCACTATGCCTGCGTGCTCGGGCACTTGATGAACAACTCGTACCGGCTGGGCAAGAAGGTTCCGTTTAATGCCAAGGCCGGTGGATTCGCCGACAATTCGGACGCTTCCGAGCACTTCCTGCGCTTGCACGAGATCATGAACAAGGGGGTCGGCATTCCGGAGAACGGTGCCGAGTACATCGTCGGACCGTGGTTGACCTATGATCCGCAGACGGAAAAGCACACGGGCGAGTATGCCGCCGAGGCGAATGCCTTGTTGAAGGACCCGAGCCGCGGGGCGTTCAAGTTCCCGACCGCCGCCGAGGTTTAATCGGAATTCCGCCAATTCGGCTGGGCCCTCCAGCTGCGGGTGAAACGAAGAATCGCCGGTACGGCCTTGCCGTCCCGGCGATTTTTTTGGTTCAAGAGCGGAGAGGTTTCACGCTAGGGCGTTCAACCCGCGGCCGCAGGAGCCTGTTGACTTGTCACGGCGCGAAAACTATGACGCGTACGACCTATGACGAGGTCCCCTATCCGAGTCATCCGATGCGTCAGACGCAGCCGGATCATCTCGCGACCATTGCCCACCTGCTGGGGCTTGAGCCGCCGCCGCCGGACCAGTGTCACGTGCTGGAACTGGGGTGCGCCAGTGGCGGCAATTTGATTCCCCTGGCGCTGACGGCTCCGCACAGTCGGATGGTGGGCGTCGACCTGTCGCAACGCCAAGTCGCCGAAGGACAGGCCACCATCGCGGCGCTGGGGCTGGCGAACATCGAGCTCCGGGCGGTAAGTATCCTGGACATCGACGATACCTGGGGCACATTCGACTACATTGTTTGTCATGGTGTGTATTCGTGGGTGCCGCCGAATGTCCAGAGCAAGATCTTGGACATTTATGCCCGGCACCTCGCTCCGCATGGGATTGGATACGTCAGCTACAACACGCATCCAGGCTGGCATATGCGGGGCGTGATCCGGCATATGCTCAGCTACCACGTCGGACGGTACCCGGACGAAGCTCCCGACGTGCAGATTGGGCGGGCTCGGCGGCTGCTCGACTTTCTGGCGCATGCCACGTCGGGACGTGACCGAGCGTATGCCACGCTGTTGCAGGAACAAGCGGAACTGCTGCGGCAGCATTCGGATGCCTACCTCTTCCACGAGCACCTCGAGGAACACAACGAGCCGATCTGGTTTCTGGACTTCTGCCAGCGACTGGGCGAACGCGGCCTGCGCTATCTGGCGGAAGCCGAGTTTGGCATGATGCTGCCAGGTCTCTCTTTCCCGGAGGACGTTCAGCGCGAACTGGCCGAACTGGCGCCGAGCCTGCTGGAGAAAGAGCAGTACATGGACTTCGTCCGGAACCGAAGTTTCCGGCAATCGCTGATCGTGCATGATCGCTGCCGGCCGCAGTACCAGTTGCGGCCGGAGCGACTCCAGCGGCTGTGGGTCGCTTCGCCGGTGAGGACGCCCGCGCCGCCGGAACAGCTGACGAGCGACGAAGCGGTCGAGTTTGCGGGTCCAGACGAGTTGTGTCTCGAATCGGCGTCGCCACTGGTCAAGACCGCGTTGCAAGGGCTGGGCGAGCGATGGCCCGAGTCGGTTCCGTTTG
>JBFWYF010000394.1:0-6775 GCA_050186685.1 Pirellulaceae bacterium | reverse complement strand
CGAATCGGATCAGGACGGCGACGATGCGACTGACTCGTGAAGTCAGCCCGTCTGCCAAGGGAACTGGAACTGACGCGACCCGTGTCTAGACCAACTCGCGAATCGGCTGGATCTCGGGATCGACCAGATACTGAGGACGGCCACGCAGATCGAAAGCGCGGGTGTTCAAGTCCAGTCCCGCTTTCGTATAAAGCGTGGCGAACACTTCCTGGAACTTGATCGGCCTTTCCACCGGGTATTCGCCGTAGGGATTCGTGGCCCCAATCACTTGCCCCGTGCGCATGCCGCCGCCGGCCAGCAAAGCGCAGTTGGCCTGCGGCCAATGATCGCGGCTGTTGCGTTTGTTCAACCGCGGCGTGCGCCCGAACTCGCCCCACACGACGACCGAGACGTCGCGGTCCATCCCCCGTTCGCGCAGATCGATTAACAGTTGCGAAAGCGCGGCGTCGAGCAGGGGGAAGTCCTTCCGAGCCTGCACGAAATTCATCCCGTCAGGCCCGTGCCAATCCCACCGCGTAAAGTTCATCGACACGACCCGCGCGCCGGCCTCGACGAGCCGCCGGGCGATGCAGAAGTTGCGGACCATCCGGGGCGCGCCGTCGCGCTCGAATTCGGGGTCGTCCACACCGTACTTCGCGACGATCTTGGGATCTTCCAGCGATAGATCCAATGCCTCGGCCAGCTTCGAAGAGGTCAGAATCCCCAGAGCCTGCTGGCCAAAGGCGTCCAGCCCGGCCAACGCTCCCGATTGATCCGTGTCGCGGCGAAAGCGGTCGACGGCGGCGCGTAACAAATCGCGATCCTGTAGCCGTTCGAGCGTGATCCCCTGCAACACCATGCTGTCCGCCTTCATGGTACTGCCTTTGCCTCCCACCAAGCCAAAGGGCGCATGGGACATGCCCAGGAATCCGCCGTTACCCGGATCGCCCCATTCCCGATGCCCCGTCTTGTACATGAGGCTCAAGTGAGCCGGTACGGCCGGATCGGCGTTGCCGGCGAGTTCGCTGACCCACGAGCCCAGCGCAGGCCAGCCTCCCGCTGGCGGCTGCTGGCCACGCTTGCGCCCTGTCATGCACTGAGCCGCGCTGTGATCGCCGTCGCTGTCGGCCAGCGACCGGATTAGCGCGAACCGATCCGCGATCGCCGCCAGCTTAGGGAAGAGTTCACAGATCTCCATGCCCGGAACGCGGGTGGCGATCGGTTCGAACTCGCCCCGTATCTCGGCCGGGGCGGCCGGCTTGAGGTCCCACATGTCGATGTGCGGCGGACCACCCGGCAGAAAGACGTTGATGATGGCCTTCTGCGACGAGCCGCCATTGCGCGTGGCGGCCCGCAGCCACTGTGGGATCGCCAACCCGCCCAAGGCCATGCCGCCGATCGACAGGAAGTCGCGACGCGCGATCCGATCACAGAAACCACGATAAATACGACCACCCAGGATGGTAAGCATCAGCGATTCCTCAACGTAACAGCCGCGATCATCAACCGACGGTGCCGACTGTATGGCGATAATACCGATCTCCGCCTCGTCGCACCACTATCCCGGCCACTTGCGGCGGAGCGGGCCGGCCCGGTCCAACTGCTACCACCACGCGGGAAAGTACCACGAAGGACACGAAGAGCACGAAGTCCATTCATTATCGGCCATGGAGTTGCATGCCTTCACTTTCGACAGCCCGGAGATGACGCAGTTCGAACGAGATGCCAACCCCCGCCGCTTCGACCACGCAGCTCCGTTCAGGTCGGAACGCTGGCACATCGGAAGGATCGCCATCACAGACCGTCCCGTTCGATCCTTTGTGCTCATACTGTGCTCCGTGGTATGACCCTCCAGTGCCATCTCGTGTCGCAAGTTCCCACGCCACTCCGTGGTTCTACGCCTCCGCGAGAGACAATCTTCTCAGGGGCTAACCGCCGAATTGGACGCGATGGTCGCTGAATGGCGGGAACTGCACTACATTGGGCAATGAGCACGGGACCAATTCATTGCGATTCCTAGGTGATTATGCCGGCGCAACACGTCATTCGCTGGGGGCTTCTGGGCCAGGTCGGGCGATTCATGTCCGCTGATGGTACGCTGTTTCCAAGAGGAACGTCGGTGGTTTGTCGCACCGAGCGGGGCTTGGAGGTGGGCGAAGTGCTGGTCTCCGCCTGCGAGCCGGGGCAGGTCCACGGGACGCTTCTGCGACGGGTGTCGATCAGCGACGAACTGCTGATCGAACGCCTGGAGCGTCACAAGCGCACAGCCCTGCAGGCGTGCCAGCAGCAACTGGACCAGCGCGGACTGCCGGTGGTCTTGATCGATGTCGAGCATCTGCTGGATGGGGCGTTGTATTTTTATTTTCTGGGGGACGAACGTCCGGAGCTGGAGCAGTTGACGGCGGAGTTATCCGAGACGTACGACGCGGCGGTTCAATTCCGTCGCTTTGCGGCCACCTTGACCGACGGCTGCGGTCCGAATTGCGGTACCGAGCAGGCGGCGGGCCAGGGGTGTGGTACCGGCGGCTGTGCTACCTGTGCCGTGGCCCGTGCCTGCGGTGGAGCCCATCCAACCTAGCCGTTCGGCCGTGGTGATTCGAGATTACGCCGGGCGGGGCGGGCAGTGGCCAGCGACGGCTGTACGTAGGCGGCCACTTCCGCGACGAAGGCTCGCAGCTCGGCAGGACATTCATTGCGGTCGAGCGCCTGGAGGGCGCGATTGAACCAGATTTCCTTGTCTTCGGCGGTGGGGCCGGCGATCCAGCCCTGCAACCTGCCCTTGGGCGAGACGAAGATCCCTGCTCGCTTCATCTCGGTGATCAGTTCTTCGACCCACACCCGCAACTCGACGGGAAGAGACGCCAGCTTCTCCCGGCGCAACCGGTCCCACTTGGCACGGGTACTGGCTGGCGTGTTCCGCCCCGCTGCTCCGGGTGACGAATCCGTGGACGCTGGGACATCCGCGGCGGAGGGAGCCGCTGAGGTGTCCGGTGCTTTGCGGAACTGATCCAGGAAGCTCTCGACTTCGTGCGCCGTCGACGACAACTCTTGTTCGTCGAACCAGCCTTCTACGTGGCTGGCCAGGCGTTCGCGAGTGGCCAGCCAGGGCGCGGGCGGTTCCGCCTGGCTGATTGATTTGACGAGGTCGGAGTAGGACGATTCCGATTGGAAGATGTCGAGTTCGGCGATCACGCTGACGGGCAGCCGAGCGCGGCGCAGGATGCGGGCGGCAAAGGCGAGGTTGCGCGGGCCATGCACGTGCAGGAAGGCGAGATTGGCGGCAGGCAGCGTCCGTTCGGCGACCGACTGGTAGAAGATCCGGTCCGACTCCTCCGGGGTCAGCACGACGCCCCGCTGAAACATCGCGCCGAGGGCGTTCTGGGCGCTGAACAGCGGGAACAAAGCAAGGGCCTTGCCGACGTCGGGCGGCACAAGCTCGACGTGCGTCTCGTGATTGCGCCGTTCAAGGCGCAGGATCGAGACGTCGGCACCCCGGACGAACAAGCCGTTGAGAAACGATGCGTCCTGGGTGGCGACAAAGACCTGCGTGCCCAACCGGGCGGCATACTCCGAGATCCAGGCTCCCAGTTTCCAGGCTTGGCGCGGCTGGAGACAGGCTTCCGGCTGGTCGAGCAGGATGACGCGGCCAGGACAGGCAAGGAAAGTCAGGACGACGGCGGCGCAGGTCTTCCAGCCGTCCCCCTGATCTTGCAGGGAAGGCAGGACGCTGTACGCCAGCACGTCCTGGACCGCGTTGCCGCTGAGCGCCGGGAACTGGTCGGCGATACGCAACGTCAGTTGAATGCGCTCGGTCGCATCCAATCGGACGTGATGACCCTCGCATAGCTGCACCATGGCGGCATCCAGAATTTCGGCGGCTTCGTTGCCGGCGGCGTGCAACGCCTGCAGCAGATTGGCGGGCGGCTGGACCGGGCTGGCGGCAGGCGAAGGTTCGATCAGTCGCGTGCACTGGTCGGAGGGCAGGTAAGCGATCCGCAACGGCATGACCTCGCCCAACGCGGTCGTCCAGACGGATCGAGCCGTGATGACGGGCCGGAAGAGAATTGTCTTCAGATCGGCGGCGAGTGTCTGGCGGCGGGAAGACCTCAGGTCCGGGCCGATACCTGCGATTTCGGATCCGGACTTGCCGCCCAACTCGTGGCTGATGCCGCGCAGCAAACGCTCGAGGGAGAGCTTGGGGACGAACGACATGTCTTGCAGGATGCGTGTCCGCGGCTCTTCGTTCGCCGCGCGTTCGCGGTTCGCGGGATCGAAGTTGCCGATGAGCCGCGCCAGGTCGCGTAGCATCTCCGACTTGCCGGAATTATTCGGACCCACCAGCACGTTGATCGTGCTGACGTCGAGCGGCTCGGCGTTCGCAGGCGTAATCGACCGGACGAGCAAATGCGTTCCGGGTGGCTGATTCATAGGCGAATGGTGGTGTAAGAGGAAGGAGTACCAGCCGGCGAGTCCGGCTCTGCCAGGCGCTGTCAGAAAACCCATGTGACTGACCGCGAAGCGGTTTCATTCAGTCTCACCTCCCGGTACGACGGGAGAGGGTCAGGGGCGACGGGTTTTCTGACTGAGCCTCGTGCCGTTTCCAGTTCGTGGCTTT
Organism: Pirellulaceae bacterium; assembly: GCA_050186685.1. Lineage (GTDB taxonomy): Bacteria > Planctomycetota > Planctomycetia > Pirellulales > Pirellulaceae > CAZFLF01. Next base: position 2,181 of record JBFWYF010000394.1, on the reverse strand, counting down.
CGCGGAAACTTGTTTGACGCGCAGCTGGCTCCGGCAGCCAGGCTCGAGTGAACTCGTCCTCTCCTGCGGCTTCGGGTTAAACGACTTGTCCCAGCGCGAAATTCGTGACGTAGACGCGGCACTAGACGGTTGGCCCAGCGTGAGCGCGGTACTGGAACGCCGCGGCTACGTAGTTGGCCGCGGCACGGCGGATCCGCTCGCGATCCCGGTCGGTCACTTGACGCACGACCTTGCCAGGCATACCCATCACGACCGACCCGGGAGGGATCTCCGTACCTTCGGTCACCAGCGCGCCGACGGCGATCAGCGATCCGGCCCCGATGCGGGCGCGATTCAGCACGACAGCCCGCATTCCGATCAGGCAGTCGTCCTCGACTGTCGCGCCGTGGACGATGGCTCCATGCCCCAGAGTGACGCGATCGCCCAGGGTGCAGGGAATGCCTTCGTCGCAGTGCAGCACACAAGCGTCCTGGATGTTCGATTGCCGTCCGACGCGAATGCGGTCCCGATCGCCGCGTACAACTGCTTGGAACCAGACGCTGGCTTCCTCGGCCAACTCTACTTGTCCCAGCACGATGGCACCCGGCGCGATGAACGCGGTTGGATGCACGAGCTCAGGTTGAAATCGTGTTGTCAGTTGCATGGGTCGCCTGTCGCGCCGACTGTCACCTTGCGTTCGGACTCGGTAAGCTACCTCCTGATGATAAACAGCCTGCCCTCCCTATCGAAAGCCGTCGAACGGATCCGGCGAAAGGAATTGACTTCCGCCGAGGTGCTTGAGTTTTGTCTGGCGCAGATCGAACAGCACGAATCGCAGGTCCGGGCGTGGGTGATGATCGACGAGCGCGGAGCTCGGGCGGAAGCGGCGCGGCTGGACGAGCTGGCCCGTACCGGGCAGATCGTCGGACCCTTGCACGGAATGCCCATCGGCATCAAGGACATCATCGATGTGGCGGGGTGGCCCACGCGTGCCGGTTCGCCGCTCCGCGTCAATCACGTCGCGACGGAAGATGCCGAGCTGGTCGGGCGGCTGCGCCGCGCGGGAGCCATCATCCTGGGCAAGACCGTTACGACGGAGTTCGCGGGATTCGACCCCCCGCCGACGCGAAACCCTTGGAATCTCGATCACACGCCGGGTGGATCGAGCAGCGGCAGTGCGGCAGCTGTCGCGCTGCAAATGTGTGTCGCCGCGATTGGTACGCAGACGGGCGGCTCGATTGTGCGACCCGCCGCCTACTGCGGCGTCGTGGGCTTGAAGCCGACGTTGTTTTCGATCAGCGTGGACGGGGTCGTGCCGTTAAGTCCGAATCTGGATCACGCCGGACCGCTGGCCCGCTCGGTGGCCGATGCCGCGGTGCTGTACGACGTCCTGCAGCGGCTGAACATGCCTGTCCCCAGCGGGCGCGCGCCGCGGCTCTCGTGGTTGAAGGGGTTCTTCTGGGAGCAAGCGGACGACGACGTGCGGCGGGTCACCGAACAGGCGCTCCGCAAACTGGGCGATCTCGTAGAAATCAGAGACTGGCGCGGGCTGCCTGACTCGTTCCGCGACGTCCACCTGCATCACCGTTGCATCATGGCGACCGACGCAGCCGAGTTTCACCGGGAGTCGTTCCAGGCCCATCGCGACCAGTACGGTCCGAAGATTGGCGCATTGATCCAGGAAGGCTTGGACATGGCCGCGGTCGACTATGCCCGATCGTTGCGGATGCAGCGCCAGTTCGCCACGCAGTTTCAAAACGCTTTGGGGACGGCCATCCTGGTCACTCCCGCTACGACGACGGTGGCTCCCCATGGTGGCGGCTCGACGGGCGATCCAGCCTTCAATGCCCCGTGGAGTTTTGCTGGCGTTCCCACCGTTACGATACCGTGTGGCCTGGCTCCGAATGGCCTGCCGTGCGGCTTGCAGCTGGTCGCCGCCAAGTTAGACGAGCAAAGTCTACTGGCCGTGGCGGCACGCTGCGAAGAACGTCTCCAGTTCCACGAACGGCCTGCCGCGCCCTAGGTCAAAGGAAGGTTCGTCGATGATTGCTGCGACCCATTTACCAATCTGGCGCGCGGTGCTAGTCATCGGCGTCGTGTGCTTAGCCCGGATGTCGGCGGCGGAGGAAGTGGTCGACTCTCACCGGCCGCCGGCCATTGCGACCGAGAATGTGCCACCTGTGCCGGACGATCTGTGGCAGC
>JBFWYF010000393.1:0-6786 GCA_050186685.1 Pirellulaceae bacterium | reverse complement strand
GGACGAGTTGACGGGCGCTGGATGGCAAGTGGAACGCACGAACATGGAGGAAGAGATTCCGCTGCGCCACTGGCATCTGAACGATCCCGGCGTCGTCCCGAATCTGTTGCAGACGGGTGCGGGTTCACCGACGGGCATCTGCGTGTACGAGGGTTCGACGTTGCCGCCGATGTTTCGTGGGCAACTGATTCATTGCGACGCGGGTCCGAGCATCGTCCGCGGCTACCTGGTGGAGAACGATCGGGCGGGCTATCGAGCCACCTCGGTCTCGGTGTTGGACGGGGCGGCCAACCGTTGGTTCCGCCCGTCCGATGTCTGCGTCGCTCCGGATGGTTCGCTGATCGTGGCGGACTGGTACGATCCGGGAGTAGGCGGTCACAAGATGGGCGACGTCGATCATGGGCGTATGTTTCGGGTGACCTTGCCGGGACAAGGCTCGGTCTATCGCAGTCCGCCCACGGATTTCTCGACGCCCGCCGGTTGCGTGGCGGCGCTGAAAAGTCCCAATTCGGCGACGCGCGCCACCGCGTGGCTCGCACTTCACAAGATGCAGAGTGTCGCCGAGGCGGAATTGGAGAAGGTCTTTCGGCAGGCTCCCGAGGCACACCAGCGGGCTCGCGCCCTGTGGTTGCTGGGCAAGATCGATCAGCGTCAGCAACATTACGTCGACCTGGCCGCCCAGGACCAGGACGCCCACATCCGGATTACTGCCGTGCGGTTGGCCCGCCAGACCCTGCCGAGCATCCTGCCACTCGTCGGCCGCCTCGTACGTGACCCGTCTGCCCAGGTTCGGCGGGAGCTGGCCATCGCCTTGCGTCACAACCGGGATCCCCAGGCCGCCGAGTTGTGGGCGGAACTGGCCAGTCAGCACGACGGCGCCGACCGATGGTACCTGGAGGCGTTGGGCATCGGCGCGGATCAGCAGTGGGATGCCTTTCTGGGGGCCTGGCTGAAGAAAGCGGGTGATTGGACGCAGTCCGGGGCCGGGCGGGATATCGTCTGGCGCAGTCGAGGGAAGCAGACGCCGGCGTTACTCGCGAAGATCATCACGGATCCCAGCACGCCGCCGGAAACCGTACCGCGTTATTTCAGGGCGTTTGACTTCCTGGCAGGAGCCGAGAAAGACGCCGCGCTGAAAAGTATCTTGGGGCAATAGTCGGCGCTCTCCGGGAGCCCGCCGTGCTGCGTCGATGAACTCAGGAACCGGAGCATGCGTCACATTCTAGGGATCCTGATCGGATGGACCGTCGTGTACAGTGGCGGAACCATAACGGCCCAAGCGGACGACGTTGCCGCCCAGGCCGCTAAGGACCGCGCGATCGTCGAGACGCTGCTGCGGTTGAAGGGCATGGACGTGAATGCGTCGCCTGCCTGGCGTTCCGCCGTCATCCGCCACTTGGAGACGATGAAGGGGACCGCCAAATATGTTGATCTGGTGGGCAAGCTGAAGCTGAAAGGGGTCGAGGACGAACTGTTCCGTTTGGCGCTGGACGAACCGACCTCGAACGTCGGGGCGCACGCGACCGCCCTGCTGCTTCAACGGGGCGAGCTGTCCCGCTTTCTGGTGGCGGCACAAGGAACTGACGAGACGTTGGCGTTGAAAGCCTTGTCCGCGCTGTCGGCGGCGCCTGACGTGGACGCGATCACAGCGCTGCAGCCTCTGCTGCTCGATGAAGATCGTAGCGTCGCCGTCCGTGTGGCCGTTGCGAACCTGGTGGGTAAGAACCGCAAAGGCCAAGAAGGTCTGCTGGAACTGGCCCGCCGTGGACAGTTGCCGGAAGCGTTGAAGTTCACGGTCGCGAATACCCTGTTGGGGTCCGCCAGCGATGCGATCCGCGAAGAGGCGGCTCGATACCTGTCCTTGCCCGCCTCTGCCGGCAGCGAACCTTTACCCCCGATCGCGGAGCTGATGAGGATGCCGGGGGATCGGCAGCGGGGCAAGCAGATCTTTCATACGACAGGCACCTGCACGAAGTGCCATAAGGTCCAGGGCGAAGGCAAGGACGTGGGGCCGAACTTGTCGGAGATCGGCAGCAAACTGTCCAAAGAGGCCTTCTTTGTCGCCATCCTCGATCCCAGCGCCGGCATCAGCCACAATTACGAGTCGTACGTCGCCGCGACGAGTTCCGGCAACGTCATCACCGGGCTGTTGATAAACCGTACCGAGCAGTCGATTACGCTGCGGACGGCGGAAGGAATCGACCAGGAACTTCCTGCCGAAAATGTCGAGGAGTTTCAGAAGAGCAGCCGTTCGCTGATGCCTGCCGATTTGCAGAAGCTGCTGTCGGTGCAGGATCTGGTCGATGTCGTGCAATATCTGACGACGCTGACGAAGTCCGGCTGATGCCGCTTCGTAACGGACAGGCATCGCCCGACGAGCTCAGGGCCGCTCGCGCGGCGTCCAGGCCGATTTTTCGCAGGAGACGGACATGAAGTTTGGCGCTTGGGGTTGGATGCTCGGAATCAGCTGCTTTGCCGCAGCACCGTTGACGGCGGACGACGAGGCTTCGTGGAAGGCACCCGAGCCGCCAGCCGGCATCATGGCCTCGGCGCTGGGCGTGACGCGTCAGGGCCACGCCATCCCCGGTTGGACGACGGTGACCGACTACGACCTTGGCACACGGAAGACGCGCGTCCTGTTGCTCGGTGGGACCGATGCTCGGCGTGCCTCAACGAAGACGGTGCTCGATGCCGTCACCTGGTTTGTCGAGAATCCCGCGGCCGCGGAGTGGCGCGAGCGCTTCGCCGTGGCAGCGGTTCCGGCGCTGAACGTCGAGGGCCGGTCCGCCGCCGATGCCACCGGTGACTTGGCGAGCCGTGGATATCCGCCCCGTTCCGACAGTTTCTACCAGACGCCCGATGGTGCAGAAGCAGCCTATTTATGGCGGTGGATCGGCATGTTTGCCCCGGATCTGGTTGTGCTCGTGCGGCCTGGCCAGGCGACTCACTGGCGGTTCCCGGAGGCCGACCATCCCAAGTGGCAAGTCCTCCGCGATGAACTCGGTGGCGACCGATTCGGAGGTGCCGACGACGCTCTGGTTGTCCAGCTGAACCGCGTGCCGCCCAGTGAAACCGGAGTCGTCCCCGCGCTGGAAGTGGAGACAGCGGATGCGGCCTTCCTGGCAAGGCTCTGCAAGTCACTCGGGGCCGCTGGGTTTGCCGGTCCCAGTCCCGCACGCCGCGAACTTCAACGGCGACTCGGCCGGTCCCCACGCGAGGTCGCCGAACAGCTGAGTGCGCACTATGGCCAGGCCTTGCCGCAGGTCGTGTACATTCCGGCCATGGCGCTGATCGCCCGTCTGCGATTGGGAGATATGACGCAAGACCCGGAACCCCGGCAGGCGGTCGAGCGGATTGTCGCGCCCTACGTCGACGGCTCCAAGCCGACGAAGCCCGACAATGGCAGTGCCTTGCCGGGACACCTGATCTTCTGCGAACTCGCAGACCGTTCGACGGGCGAACAGCGTGCGCGATATCTGGAGCTGGCGCGGGCCGCGTCCGACCTGGCCTTCGATCCGCAAGGAAACCTGCGTGAATCCATGCCGTTCCACCTGGAGATGAGCGACTCGCTGTTCATGGGCGCGCCGATCCTGGCCCATGTAGGTTCGATCAGCGGTGACGCACGCTACTGGGACGCCTGCCTGCGACACCTCCGATTCATGCGCCGGCTGTGTCTGCGCAGCGATGGCATCTACCGTCACTCGCCGCTGGACGAGACGGCGTGGGGGCGTGGTAATGGTTTTCCGGCCCTCGGTGTAGCCTGGTGCCTCGACAAATTTCCCGCGGATCATCCAGGCCGCAGCGAGCTGCTATCGTGGTTTCAAAGCCACATGCAGGCGGTGCTACAGCACCAGGATCCGACCGGCTGCTGGCACCAGGTGGTGGATCATCCGGAGAGTTATCGCGAGCTGACCGCGACCTGCATGATCGGCTACGCGATGTCGTTGGGTACGCGCCGAGGCTGGCTCGATCCGGCCCGTTTCACGCCCGCTATGGATCGCGCGTGGTATGCGATCCGGACGCGGGCACCGGCCAATGGCCGACTCGTCGATGTCTGTACCGGGACGGGCAAGCAAAAGTCGCTGAGGGACTATTATGACCGCCCGGCGATTCTGGGCCCCGATGATCGCGGCGGCGCGATGTCGCTCTTATTCGCGACCGAAATAGGGGCTCGCACCGACCGCTAAGCGACCCGACCGCCACACGAGCCGGATGCTGTCAGGGACGAGCCTCCGCGGCCTTGTCCGCGCCTAGCAGGTGATACTGGTTGACGGCCGGCTCATTCAGCCGCCGGATCGCGCCATCCTGCCATCGGACTTCGATCTGCTCAACCCGGTCCAGGCCTCCGAGCCCGAAGTGGACTGCGGCCGGGTGCTGGGCTGTGAACGAATCGCCGGCGACGACCTGCGCGATGCGGCTACCGCTCGACGTGGTCAGCGTGACGCGTGCGCCGAGCGGCGAGTGCCCGGGCTGGTCGATCAGCCGGACGCCGATCCACCGGTTCGGCCCGTCCAGGTTGTTGCGCAGCACATGCAGCACGGAGGGGCGGCCCCGTGGGCTCTCCACCACGAGCAGATCCACCCGGCCATCGCTATCGATATCGTTGCCCACCACGGCGCGCGTATCAAACTCGTCGGCGACGCCCATCAGGAATCCGTAATTGGTGAAGCCGTCCTGGTTCTGGACGAGCAGACAATTGTGCTCGAAGCCATTCCAGGAGCCTCCCTTCTGCCGTTCGAAATCGCCCTGGACCGTCAAGAAGAGCTTGCTGAGCACCGGATCGGGCTTCGACGATCCGCTGTAGATGTCGTGCCGCCAGAAGATCGAACAATAGTCGCTGGCTGAAGACCCACTGATATGCCCGTTGCCCACGAAGAGATCGCGGTCGCCGTCATTGTCGAAGTCGATGGCAGTCGTGCCCCACGACCAGCCGGTACGAGCCACGTCTTCGCGATAGGGGGGCTGTTGGAATGTCTTACCGTCCGAGAGATACATGCGATTGCCATATCCCATGACGGGCCGCATCTTGTTGTGCTCGTCGAACTGGGGATGGCGAATGCCCATCTGTTCCAGTCGCCTAGCCGTGGTCGACGCCATGCCGGTGACGTAGAAATCCAGCCGACCGTCGTTGTTGAAGTCGTCGAACACGTGGGACATGCCGAAGTTGTTGCGGTCGTCCAGCATCGAGGCGCTGGCGTCCATGAATTTGCCGGTCCCATCATTCGTGTACATGTCCACTCCGGCAAAGTCGCTGACGACGAGCAGGTCGAGGTCCCGGTCGTCGTCCAGGTCCACCAGGGAACTGCTATAAGTGCGGCGAAACCGCTTCGCGGCCAGGCCGCTGGATTCGGTGACATCCCGGAATCCACCCTGACCGTCGCCGAACAGCATGTAGGACGGATAACCGTCATTGGCGTCGTAGTAGGGGGTCGGCATTTGTCCCGAATCGTAAGGGCCTTTGTACTGGGTCAGCCAGACGTCGAGATTTCCATCGCGGTCGGCATCGCCCGCGGTAATCGCCTGGGACAAGGTGACTGGCGGGATGCTGACGGTCAGCGGAGGCAAAGAGAATTGGCCTGCGGCGTCGGCCAGGAATACCTGCGGTGATTGGCCGGGGTCGGCGCAGAACAAGTCCGCCCGGCCATCGTTGTTGAAGTCCGCCATGACGGCGGCGGTGAGCCCCGTCTTGCGATGAGGCGAGAGAGGTTGAGCGCTGAAGCGGCCACCGCCGTCATTGCGAAAGCGGCGATTACCAAACACGATTTCGGCATCGCCATCGGAGTCCAGATCATACATGCCCAGGAAATCGGCGGCATCACCAGCGGACTCCGCGTCGATGGGCAGGGTGGCGGCCAGTCGAAACGGCGGCTCGCCTTGCCGACGCCAGACGCGGAGGTCGGCGACCTCGACCGATTCCGGCACGGCGGTCTCGCCTTCGCCCCCCGGCCGCCAATGCACATGTAGGTCGGCAGCTAAGATCACGCGGATTTTCTGCCCCGAGTTGGCCACGTGCATCTCCATCTCCACCAGCGACTCGGCGCGGCCGTCCTCGCTCAGGTCGAACCGGCGATGATGCCACTCGGTCTGGACGATCTCGTAGCCTTGCTGTTGCCACTGCTCGACTCGGCCCCGCCAGTCTGCCTGTGACAGGACATCGGACGGTTCGCCGAAGTGAAACGCCTCGACCCCCAAGTCCCTGGGTTGCGGATCCACGGACGCGGGTAGCTTGAGCTGCGGCAACTCGAGTGCGTGCAGCAACGAGAGTTGGTCCTTGGCGGCCCGCAGCCGGTCCCAGAGGCTCACAAAGTACTGACCGTGCCGCGAGGCGACGATCTCCTGCCGCCACAAGGTCTTGTCGAGTTGCTCGCGTTCGGCCAGCCGCACGGCGACGGCCTGGTCCACTTCCACCGCGGGCGGAGTAGCTGACGGAGTGCCCGACGAAGGAGCGGCAGCCGGTTGAGTTACCGCCGCGGAGGCTTCCGCCACGGGTTCGTGTGACTCCGCAGTGGACTGTGGCTGCGTTGTCGTGGAATCGGCAACCGCTGCGGCCGCGGGTTCTGCGGGATTCGCGGAGCTCGCCGAACTGGCATCGCTCGTCCCTCGGTTACAGCCTGCCCAGGCCGCTGGCAGCAGCAGCAGCCCGCCCAGCAGCGACAGCCGGCCAAGACGACAGGAGCGAGCGGGAGTCGGAAGAGAATGCGGATGTGCCATGTCGATGTTCCGGTCAGAGTGAGCCTTCGTTACGGCGCTGGGACTGCGTGATCGGCATTTTATCCCACTGCGCTC